>JAFOCX010000105.1 GCA_017380975.1 Lachnospiraceae bacterium | reverse complement strand
GATGAAACAATTCTGTCATCCATTGAAGTATTAAACAAAATCGGCGGATATCTCGTCCTATTTTCGATCATGATTAAACTGATCGATAAATGCTCGTTTCTTACGGAATCATTGAGACTATGTTTTATAGGATTGATAGAAATGACAACGGGAATTCAAGAATTTGCAAACATTCAAAACTGGAAAATTGGCTATTTTGCTTCTGCAGCATCACTGACCTTTGGCGGTCTTTCCGGGATCTTTCAGACAAAATCTGTATTAGAACATAAAAAAGAGGCCGGACTATCCGTCCGGCCGTATATACTCTGGAAATCAGCCCATGCAATTCTGGCATCCGGGCTTGCATATCTCCTATGTAACGTTGATTAAGCTTCCTCTTCTGTCGCCTCTACAACGATGCTTCCGGACAATTCCTGTCTGTTGGAAGAAACGATGTCGTAGCTGGACTTCATGGAATTCATAAACGCATCAAAACGACCTTGTGCGCCTTCCATGGAGTGTGTGATGATTGTCTGAAGGCTCTTTAACATCTCATCTGTATACTGGATGGAACCCTGACGGATATTGTTTGCATCATTTACAGCATTGTCAATGATTGCCTGCGCCTGTGCCTGTGCCTGCTCGATCACCTCGTTTGCATGGGCATAAGCTCTCTGCATGATCTCGTGCTCATTAACCATCTCGCTTGTCTGAGCAGTCGCCTCATCTAACATTGCGTCTGCTTTAGATCGAGCATCAGAAAGAATTGCTTCCTGGTTGCTGATGATCTTCTGATACTGCTTGATCTCATCCGGAATACGAAGACGAAGCTCAACTAAAAGTTCGTCTAACTCCTCTTTGTTTACGATAATCTTTGTTGTAGATAACGGCTGGAACTTACAGCTGTCGATATATTCTTCAATTTCAGTAATTAACTGTTCAATTCTGCTCATAGTTGTTTATTCCTTTCCTTTGATCTTACCTTCGAATTTCTTCTTAACTTCCTGTTCTACAAGCGGAGTAACGAACTGGGAAATGTCGCCGCCGTAAGCCGCTACTTCTTTTACAGAACTGGAGCTGAGGTATGCATATTTTAAGTCGGTTACTAAAAATACGGTATCAATTTCCGGATTGATCACGTGGTTTAACTGTGCGATCTGAAGTTCATACTCAAAATCGGTAACCGCACGAAGGCCGCGCACCATCGCATTCGCGTTGTGAGCTTTTGCGAAATCGACAGTAAGACCGCCAAAGCTCTCCACCTCAACATTCGGAATGTGCTTTGTAACTTCTTTTAACATCTTAACACGTTCCTCAGTAGAGAACAACGGAGTTTTTGCGCTGTTTCCAAGTACGGCAATGATCAGATGATCAAATAATTTCGATGCACGTTCGATAACATCGATGTGTCCTAATGTTACCGGGTCAAAACTTCCCGGATAAATTGCTTTCTTCATAATACCATCTCCGGTTTTCTTTAGTTTTTATCCGTCTCCAGAGCTTTCATCAAAAAGACATGTTTATTCGTCTTATACTCTTTTGTACGAATGATTTCATATCCCATCGGGCCGGCCCAGGAAAAATCTGTTCCCAGGGATGCCTCAATGATGAAAAGCGTATCTTCATCAGCAAGGCAGGAGTTCTGAAATGTCTCCATCACATGCTTTTCCAGCTCACGGTCGTAAGGCGGATCCATAAATACAAGATCATACTTCTTTCCGTTTCTTTCAAGCATCTTAAGACCGGAAACCACATCGCTGTTCATGACAAGCGCTTTCTCTTCCAGTCTTGTTGTTTTCAGATTGTCACGGATACATGCAACCTGGCGGCTTCCGTTATCGATAAACACAGCCTCCTTCGCACCGCGGCTCAATGCCTCGATGCCGATGGCCCCGCTTCCGGCAAACAGATCCAGAAAGGCAGCTCCGTACAGATCATTGTTGATCATATTAAATAATGTTTCTTTTATACGATCCTGGGTTGGGCGTGTATCCATACCCTCTACCGTTTTCAATTGCAGCCGTCTGGCGCTTCCTGCAATAACTCTCATAATTCACCTCATTATATTATTCCATTATAATCGGAATGGAAAGGATATACAAGCAAATTTTTGTATAAAATCGAAACCAATGAAATTTAAAATCCCCTTCGCCGTGTATGCCGACGAAAGGGATCATTTTCATTTATTTATGGCTTATTTGCCTGCCATCTGTTTCTCCTGTGCTTCGATCATCTTCTTAACCATATAGCCGCCTACGCTGCCGTTCTGCGCAGATGTGAGGTTGCCGTTGTAACCATTGGAGAGCGGAACACCAATTTCATTGGCTACTTCCATTTTGAAACGGTTCATTGCCTCTTTTGCCTCAGGTACTACCACACGGTTGTTATTAGAAGAATTGTTATTAGACATAGTCAACGCCTCCTTTTTTGTACTGCCGTTTAATCGCGGCTGTTTTTTGTTACACTCCTATTATGGGCGAGCAAACAAATAATACACTAGAAGGTTTTTCGAAAATTGTCATATTTATCAAGCATCGAAACGAAGGTTTATTCCTTTAAACATAAAAAAGCACATAGGTTACCGCGTTTATCCGCACACCTTCTATGAGAATATAGAAGATCCGGGTTACAGTAGGTGCAGATGTCTGTCACGGAAATCTGATTTTCCGGAATACATGCCTCGCTGAGTACAATACGGTTTGCTTCCCATAAATTCAACTGAAATTTACCGTTTGGTTTCTCGTAGAATAAGTTTTCGTGATGACATTCTGCAAACGCATTTCGAAACTGTTCGATCACTTCCGGACCAACTTCATAGCATTCCTGACAAATGCTCGGTCCGATACAAGCGACAACGTCAGCCGGATCTGTACCAAAGGCTTCTCTCATTCGAAGAAGTGTCTCCTGTCCCATTCGATGAACCGTTCCTCTCCAACCGGAATGAGATAATCCGATCGCTTTATTCTTCGTGTCTAAAAAGTAAAGCGGAACACAATCTGCGAAAAATGTAACTAATGTTACACCAGGAATGTTGGTGATTAATCCATCAATATCACGATAATCTCTATCTTTAATCACGCCTTTTCCAAAATCTTCTTCCGTAACTTTGCGTACATTTGTAGTATGTGTCTGCCATGTCACGACCATTCGTTCCATTTCCACATCAAGTGCGTTGGCCATACGACGATAGTTTTCTTTTACTGCGTTAGGATCATCGCCTCTTGTAAATGAAAAGTTCATAGTTGCAAATGGTCCTTCACTGACTCCGCCCATGCGAGTGGAAAATGCATGTTTTACCATCCCGGTCGCATCTAAAGACGGAAATGACAGCCATGTCACTCCGTGCTTGTTCTTCTCGTCTAAATGAGGCTCAGTGTTTTTTCGATTCCATTGAAACATAGATTGCCTCCTTTCAAAATGCATTTTTAATATATGTAATCGTTGTACCGTTGACACCTGCCGCATCGAACCTGCATGGTGTCGTTTCCGGATATCTCTTTTGATACAGATACACTTGGGCAATGCGACGAACCTGAGCTGCTTTTCTGGCATCTATAGCCTCCAGAGCATTGCCTGCAGTGCGAGATCTGCGATATTTCACTTCGACAAATACCAAGTACGATCCATCTCGTGCGATAATATCGATCTCACCGCTTTTACAACGAAAATTCATTTCCAGTATTTCAAAACCTTGTTTTTCTAAAAAGGCAGCCACTTGCTGTTCATAATGGCTGCCGGTCGTTCTCTTATTGTTCGCGTTCAACACTTCCTATGCGATATTATTTTTGACCCAGAATGTTTTTCAAGAAAGTCATACGATGGATCGGGGTCGGTCCTAATTCACGGATCGCTGCTGTATGCGCAGCAGTACCGTAGCCTTTATGTTTTGCAAAACCATACTCCGGATACAGCTGATCGTACTCGACCATCATATGGTCCCTTGTAACTTTTGCAAGGACACTGGCTGCAGCAATGGATACGCTCTTGGCGTCACCTTTAATGATCGGAACCTGTGTGATGCTGAGTCCCGGAATCGTTACTGCATCATTTAACAATACGTCCGGAACCATCTGCAGACCTTTGATCGCTTCACGCATTGCCTCATAGGTGGCCTGAAGAATGTTGATCTCATCAATTCGTGCAGGACTGACAATTCCGACACTCCATGCAACAGCTTTCTCTTTTACCTCTAAGAATAATTCTTCACGGCGTTTTTCGGAAAGCTTTTTGGAATCATTTAAGTATAAGATGACCTGATCTTTTGGTAGAATTGCAGCACCTGCGACAACCGGACCTGCAAGAGGTCCTCTTCCTGCTTCATCTACGCCGCAGATCAGGGCACAGTCTTCATACTGACGCTCATATTCTTTCATCGCTTCAAGACGAAGCAATTCTTTTTCTAAACGGTCTCCTTTTAATGCACGCGCCATATTATTCTCCTGTAACAGTTGTCTGAGGCATTTCCAGTGTAATGCGTCCCAGTCTTCCGCTTCTGAAATCGTCTAACAGCAGTTTTGAAGCTCTTGCAAGATCAAAACCGCCTCCCTTAGTAAGACAGGCTCTGGACTCTGCGATTGCCTCAAGGACTTCATACTGCTTCTTTCCTTCTTCCTCGATCTTGTAATGCTCAGATAGAAGTCCCGGATGAAGTTTAGAGATGAATGTTACAAGTTCTCCTGCCAGTTCTTCTTTATTTAAAATGTCTTCATTGATCGAACCTAAAAATGCAAGTTTTAATCCAACTTCCTGATCTTCAAATTTTGGCCATAAAATACCCGGGGTATCTAATACCTCTACTTGCTTGTTCAGACGGATCCACTGATTTCCTTTTGTAACACCCGGCTTGTTTCCTGTCTTAGCAGCAGCCTTTCCTGCGAAGCTGTTAATGAATGTAGACTTGCCTACATTCGGGATTCCCACAACCATCGCTCTGACCGGACGATTTAAAATACCTCGTCTTCTGTCACGCTCGATCTTCTCTTTACATGCTTCCTGGATCACTGCATTGATCTGTTTCAAGGTTGCTTTGCTGCGTGCGTCGATCTTCATAACCTGAAATCCTTTTTCTTTAAAGAAATTGCTCCAGGCAGCATTTGCACCTTCCGATGCAAGATCTGCTTTATTAAGCAGGATCATACGCGCTTTCCCTTTTCCAAGGACATCAATGTCCGGATTGCGGCTGGAAAGCGGTGCACGCGCGTCAACAAGTTCAATGATCAGATCGATCAATTTGATATCTTCCTGCATCGCACGTTTGGCCTTGGTCATATGACCCGGATACCATTGAATATTCATCACGTACCTCCTATTACTGTATCAGACCGAACTCTTCGATCGGCTGAAATTTAAACCAGACTTTTCCTGTCAATTGTTCACGTTTTATTGTTCCTATACCGGAAAAACGACTGTCTTCGCTCGATTCACGATTGTCGCCAAGAAGGAAATATTCATCCTCTCCCAGTTCAATCGGAAATTCTGCAATTCCGGCGATCGTTGCTTGTCCTAGTACATCATCAGAATCCAGGGGGGTTCCGTTAATATAGACCAGATTGTCCTTGATCTGTACAGTCTCTCCCGGAAGTCCGATGATCCTTTTCATATTCAATGAGGAGTTTTCTTTTTCAAATACTGCGATATCATATCGGGAAGGCATTCCAAGATCATAT
>JAFOCX010000104.1 GCA_017380975.1 Lachnospiraceae bacterium | reverse complement strand
TTCCGCGAGAATACTCTTCTGTTACATCGATCATTTCCTGGGTGTTCTCGATCTTCAGGTTCGCATATTTTTCCTTGAACATGTTGAGTTTCGCTGCGCGTTTGATCGCCAGAGAATGAACCGTCACGCTGTCAGGAGCCAGTTCTTTCACCTGCTCCATGGTCTGACGGACATCTTCCAGATCCTCCTCCGGAAGTCCGATGATCAGGTCCATATTGATGTTGTCAAAGCCCAGCTCTCGAGCCAGTCTGAACTGCTCTTTTACATGCTCTACGGTATGGAAACGTCCGATAATATCCAGTGTCGCCTGCTTCATGGTCTGCGGATTGATGGAAATACGGGTGATTCCATGGGCGCGCAGCGTGCGAAGCTTGTCCTCGGTAATACTGTCCGGACGTCCTGCTTCCACGGTGTATTCTTTTACTGTGGAAAGATCAAAGGTATTTTCAATCTTTGTGAGAAGCTGGTCCAGTTCCTCTGCACTGAGGGATGTCGGAGTTCCGCCGCCAAAATAAACGGTATCCAGTGTGCGGCCCTTCATCTTCTGTGCCACATACTCCAGCTCTTTGAATAATGCTTCTAAATATAAATGTACTTTTCCTTTCCAGAGTCCGATCGGATAGGATGTGAAGGAGCAATATGCACAAGTGGTCGGACAGAACGGAATACCCACGTAAAGGCTGTATCCATTCTCATAATCCACGTGAGACAACAGCTCTTTTTCACGAGCTGCGATCTCTACACTCATATTGATCTTTTCTTCACTGGTAAGATAAGTCTCACGCATGAAGTCCTTGATATCCTCTTCCTTCCAGCCTTCGTCCAGTCTGGTCAGAGCAATCTTGGTCGGACGGATACCTGTCAGTGTTCCCCACGGAAGCACTTTTCCGGTACGCCCGGAACAGAGATTGTAAAGTTCTTTTTTAATCGTTGTTTTCGCTGCAAGACGGTTCTTGTAATCCAGCGGGAATGTGGTCTCCGCCTGAACCTCGCCATTGTCGATCATCTTCAATGTAAAGGTCTCATCGAAGTAAATTCCTTCTATATAAAATGTTACATCGTCCTGCTTTTCGTGAGCAAACGTCTCACCCGGATAAAATGCCATCAGCAGTTCACGGATGTCCTGCTCATATGAATTATCATTCAGTAAAATTCCAATCATCGTTTAATACCTCGCAAGCGGGTTATGTTTCTTTTCGTGTCCGATGGTTGTCGGTCCCATGTGACCCGGATATACCATCGTGTCTTCCGGAAGTGTGGTCAGAAGTCTCTTAACGGATGCCAGCATATCATGGCCGCTTCCGGTCGGGAAATCAATTCGTCCGTAGGACATCTGGAACAGTGTATCTCCGGAGAACAGCACTTCTTCGTCCGCAATATAATAACAGCAGGAACCGCATGTATGTCCCGGTGTCAAAAGCATCTTCCAGTTGAAACCGATCAATTCAAACTCTTCATCATTTACAAGCGTCACATCCGGAGTCAGAGAGTAGGGTTTGCGGAACCATTTCGTCATCAGGTTTTTGGTTCCGTCTTTTAACACTTCTACTTCTTTTAAAGAAGAGTAGATATTCAATCCCCATTCGTCCCTTAACGCCTCTGCTGCCATCATATGATCAAAGTGGCCGTGTGTCAGCAGAACTGCTTCCGGCTTTACACCGAACTCCGCACATTTTTTGCTGATCTCCTTCGGATTGTCACCCGGATCCACGATCACAGCCGCTTTTGTTTCTTCATTATAGATAATGTAGCAGTTGGTCTCGACCATGCCTACTACCAACTGTTTCACTCGCATCTTGCTCATCGCATTTCCTTTCCCGGACTCTTCGGCCCGGTATAAACAGAGCCCGCCCGACCTTACTTGGCAGGCAGGCTCACTGTCTCATTTAACATTTATTAACCTGTCGTTCTTTCAATATTCAGAACACCTTCTACCTGACGAAGTTTCGACATCAAGTAGTTCAATTCGCTGACACCATGAGTATCAAAGCTTACCACGATTGTTGTTCTGTCGCCCTGTTTATTGATGCGGGCATTGACACTCTTAATATCGATCTGACGCTCCGTGAAGACTCTGGTTACGTCCATCAGAACGCCGGTACGGTTGTTTGCAAATACAGCAAGTTCTGCAGAATAAGCTGCCTCTTTCTGTTCTGCAATATCCTCCTGCCACTCCGCATCGATCAGACGACTTCTCTCGATCTCCGGAAGGTTCATCACATTGACACAGTCGGTGCGGTGGATGGTGATACCGCGACCTCTTGTCACGTAGCCGACGATTTCATCGCCCGGAACCGGGCTGCAGCATCTGGAGAATCGCACTGCCAGATCATGGATACCTTTTACTACGATACCGCTCTGGTATTTCACCTGGGACGCATTCGGAACGGAACGGTTCGGATCATTTAATGTCTCGAGAAGGGTTGCATCTGTCATCTCACGCTGCATCTTCTTCTCGTGGGCTTCCAGCATCTTGTTGATAACCTGGCCCTCTTTGATCGCACCATGTCCGATGGATGCAAGCAATGCATCCCACTCCTGGTATGCAAATCGTTTCAGAACTTTTTCTACATACTCCGGTTTATTGATCGCTGAGAAATCAATGCTCTTCGCCTTGCAATAGCGATCCAGCATTTCCTTGCCGCGCTGGATATTCTCTGCCTTGTACTCCTGTTTAAACCAGGCATTGATCTTATTCTTCGCCTGGCTGCTCTTTACGATCTTCAGCCAGTCACGGCTCGGACCCTTGGAGTTCTGGGAAGTCATGATCTCGATACGGTCACCATTCTGGATCACGTAATCGATATTTACTAATTTACCGTTAACACGGGCGCCTACCATCTTGTTTCCGACAGCAGAATGGATCGCATACGCAAAGTCGATCGGTGTGGAACCGCTCGGAAGGGCTTTTACGTCGCCGGTCGGTGTGAAGCAGTAAACACTCTCACCAAACATATCCAGGTCATTCTTGACCATACCCATGAATTCTTTATTGTCACTGTTGTCCTGCTGCCACTCTAAGATCTCTCTTAACCAGCTGAGCTTCTTCGCCTCTGCGCTGGCAGCCGCTTCGCCGCTTCCGCTCTCCTTGTACTTCCAGTGAGCCGCGATACCAAACTCCGCCGTACGATGCATGTCATAAGTACGGATCTGGATCTCGAACGGCTGACCATTCTTACCGATCAGTGTGGTATGAAGGGACTGGTACATATTCGGTTTCGGCATCGCGATATAATCCTTGAAACGTCCCGGGATCGGGGTGTACATCTCATGGATCAGACCAAGAGCCGCATAACAGTCTTTCACGCTGTCCACGATGATGCGGACTGCGAAAATGTCATAAATCTGGTCCAGCGTTTTATTCTGCTTGACCATCTTCTTATAAATACTAAAGAAGTGTTTCACGCGGCCGTTGACTTCACATTCGATATCAGATTCGGTCATGTGCTGCTTGATCACGTGAATAATGTCATTAATATAATCCTGACGTGCTTCGCTTGTCAGGGCAACTTTTTCTTCCAGATCCTTGAACACTTCCGGCTCTAAATAGCGGAGTGCCAGGTCATCCAGTTCGATCTTGATCTTGGAAATACCGAGACGGTCTGCCAACGGAGCATAGATCTCGATGGTCTCTCTGGATTTGTCTTTCTGTTTTTCCGGCTTCATGTACTGCATGGTGCGCATGTTGTGAAGACGGTCAGAAAGTTTGATCAGGATCACACGGATATCCTTCGCCATGGCAAGGAACATCTTACGCAGGTTCTCCGCCTGCATCTCCACCTTATCCGCAGACCAGTTCAACTGGGTCAATTTGGTAACGCCGTCAACCAGAAGGGCAACTTCCTTACCGAAGATCTCAGCCAGTTCCTCTTCTGTCATAACGGTATCTTCCACAACATCGTGGAGAATACCGGCGATGATAGACTCCTTATCCAGCTCAAGCTCTGCCAGAATGATCGCTACACAAAGAGGGTGAATGATATACGGCTCACCCGACTTTCTCTTCTGGTCTTTATGCGCATCACGAGCAATGTGATATGCACGCTCTACCAAGTGCAGATCATCGGACGGATGGTATAATTTAATTTTTTTGATCAGTTCTTCATAAAGATCTTCCGGGCTCGTAAAATCAGCCGGAGTATCCAGAACTCGTTCAACTTTTTTTAATTTATTCTCTTCCATAGGATTCACCCTTCTCAGAATAGATTTTGGGTCATAATAATAGTTAATTATAGTTTTTTTTGTCGGAAAATGCAATACTTTTCGCACAACTTTGATTTCCTTGTTTATCACACTTTAAAATTCAAACTTTAATCTTGTAAAGTGGTTGCATTTTACCACAAAGTATGTTAAAGTATTGTCCATGACGAATTCTAAACTTTTTATAAATTCGCGAATGTATAGAAAACTCTTCCACTCTTTGTGGTTTGTTTTTTCGAGTGAAAGGAGTATTGACTTATGGAAACTATGAAACTGGTTCAGCAGCACGCCGAGGAAATGATCGCGATCCGCAGACATCTCCATCAGAATCCGGAGCTGAGCAACGAAGAGTATAAGACTACTGAACTGATCAAGGAAAAATTAACAGAGTACGGTATTGAAGTTGTTGATATCGGTATGCACACAGGTGTGTTAGGTCTTCTCCGCGGCGGTAAGCCGGGCAAGACTGTTGCGATCCGCGAAGACATCGATGCGCTCCCGATGGCAGAGCTTGCTGATATCCCGTACCGCTCCACAGTTGAAAATGTATGTCATTCCTGTGGACATGATATTCATACAACCGTTCTTTTATCTTCTGCAAAGGCACTTGCACAGATCAAAGATGAATTAAACGGTAACGTTCTGTTTATGTTCCAGCCGGCTGAGGAAAAAGGCACAGGTGCAAAACAGTTTGTTGAGAAGAAATTCTATGAAGTGGCAAAACCGGATACCTTCATCGGTCTCCATGTATCCCCGGAATATCCGGCAGGTTCCATCGGCTTAAAGAAAGGCCCGGCAAATGCTTCCTGTGATATCTTCTATATTAAAGTAAGCGGAAAAGGCGGCCATGGTGCTCATCCGGAAAACTGTATCGATCCGATCGCCATCAGCGCGTACGTTCTGACACAGCTGCAGACAGTCGTTTCCCGTGAGAACCATCCGGTATATCCGGCTGTTATGACAGTTGGCGCCATCCACGCAGGCAAAGCTCCGAACATCATTCCGGATTACGTGGAAATGTGCGGCACATTACGAAGCCTCGATTTCGACAGCCGCGTGAAGATGCAGGATGCGATCGACCGTATCGTGAAATCTTGCTGTGAAGCCATGAGGGGTCACGGTGAGGTAACTTGGGAGAAAGGTATGCCGCCGCTTGTAAACAGTGATGAGGTCATTGATGGTCTTGCAGCAGCTGCAGCAGAGACAATCGGTTCCGATCATATTATTACCGTAAAGAATCCGTCTCTTGGTTCTGAGGACTTCTCTTATCTGTTCCCGGAATTTGCACCGGGCGCACAGTTCAGACTTGGTTCCGGAAACGATGCAGATCCGAACACCAGACACGGTATTCACAACTCCAGAAACACATTTGATGACAGCTGTATCGAGACAGGCGCTGCCGTGATCGTACAGTACACAAGAAATTTCCTCAAATAGTGTAACATTATTATTTCCAAAAGATTGTTGATCCAGACAGAGAGCGGAGAAGATGACTGACTGGATTTACGATAAAAGCAACGAAATTAACAAAGGAGAATTTTTATGGGTAACAACAAGAAAAAATTCGAAATTCCAACCACTTGCGCATTATTATTTATGCTCTTACTCTTCTGTGCAGTTCTCACCTGGATCATTCCGGCCGGTGCTTATGATACAGAAAAAGTTGGCAACACAAACCGCGTTATCGCAGGTACATACCATGTGATCGAAAGCACTCCGGTAGGACCGTGGGCTGCTATGATGGCTGTAACAGGCGGTTTCTACAAAGCTGCTAAATTAATGATCATGATCATGTTCTGCGGCGGCGCAGTTGAGATCCTTGAGAAATCCGGCGCCATCAGCGCAGCATTCGGAAAACTTGCTTCCAACAAAAACATGAACGTGAACCTTCTCGTTTTCATCCTGATGGCATTCATGTCCATCGGCGGTGCAGCAGGCGTTTTCGCGAACCCGGTAGTTGCACTTGTTCCGATCGGTGTTATCTTAATGAAGAACCTCGGTTACGACGCATTCGCAGGTTTCCTGCTTGTTTACATGGGCGCTTACTCCGGCTTCAACGTAGGCTGGGCTAACGCTTCCACAATCGGTACAGCACAGCCGATCGCTGAACTCCCGATCTTCTCCGGTTTCAGCGTACGTGTTATCTTAAACGTGATCAACTTCATCATTTGCTATTTCTTCACAATCAAGTACATGAAGACAATCAAAGCAAATCCGAAGAAGAGCTTAAACTATGAAGAAGGCCTCTCTGTTCATGAGTACATGGGCGGCGGCAAAGCTGAAGATATGGCAACAACAACTATGACATGGCAGCACACATTAAGCCTGATCGGTCTTGTTGCAGCAATCTCAGCAATCTGTGTTGGTTCCATCAAATTTGGATGGTCCTACGATCAGATGGGAGCTACATTCTTTATCCTTGCAGTTGCATCCGGTCTCATCAATGGCATGGGCATCAACGGTACAACAAAAGTCTTCATCGCAGGTTGTGCGAAGATGACAAACGCAGCATTCATCGTTGGTTTCGCAAACGGCGTTGGTATCGTTCTTACAAACGGTCAGATCCTGAACACAATCGTTCACTGGTTATCTATCCCGATGCAGAGCATGGGTTCCGTAATGGGTGCAAACTTCATGTTCATCGCTAACCTGTTAATCAACTTCCTGATCCCGTCCGGTTCCGGTCAGGCTGCAGCAGTTATGCCGATCATGGTTCCGATGGCAGACCTTGCA
>JAFOCX010000103.1 GCA_017380975.1 Lachnospiraceae bacterium | reverse complement strand
GGTGAGATCGATATCACTCAGCATACAATGACAGATATCCCGATGCAGGATTATGAGAGCATTGAAGCTCTTACAAATGTGGATATTGTTTACGGTTCTCCGGTAACGAACCAGTCCATGTTTATTCAGACTGCGAATATTCAGGATGCAAAGGTTCGTCAGGCGATGCTTTATGCGATCGACCGTGAGAAGATCCTGAATGAACTTATGAAGGGTCATGGTGAAGTAGTGGATGGTTTCTTATCCAGTGCCAGCCCGTATTTTGATGAGACGATCACTCCGGTAACATATGATCCGGAAAAGGCAAAAGCCCTTCTTGCAGAGGCAGGATGGGATGGAAGCAAAGTGCTTCAGTTCTATGTAAACTCCGGTGATTCTACATTTGTGAATGCTGCAACGATCATGGTGGCACAGTGGCAGGCAGTAGGCATCAAGGCAGAAGTAAAGACGGTTGACTTTGCTACTCTGATGTCTGTATCCGGTACAAAAGATTATGATATTTTAGCAGTACAGTACACATATGCACCGGTTGACCCGTATGCAGATATGAACTGGCTGCTGAGCGGCGAGGGCAGCTGGACCGGCTATTACAACGAAGACGTAACAGCAGCGTTAGCAGCAACTCAGACAACCATGGATGCGGATGAACTGACCTCCCTTTACTCTGTAGTAAACAAGAAGGTACAGGAAGAAGTACCGATGATCTCTGCTTACGTGATCAGTGCCCTTGGTGCGAAAAATAAACGCCTTACAGTTGCAGAGCCGAGCGTTTACGGTTTCTTCAATGAAGTTCATAATTGGGATGTAACACAGTAACATCCGGGAATAAGTGAGGAAATGCAATGTCGCATTTGTTAGAAGTTAAAGACCTGACAACCGCGTTCTCCGCAGACTATGGAGAAACTGTCAGTGTTGATCATATTAGTTTTCATGTGGATGAAGGAGAAACCGTCTGCATCGTAGGTGAGTCCGGATGCGGAAAAAGTGTAACTTCATTATCGATCATGGGATTATTGGGAAGAGGCGGAGCTGTCAAAGACGGCTCTGCTCTCTTTGCTGGTAGGAATCTTTTAGAATTAGGTGAAAAAGAACTGGATGAATTGCGCGGCAACAGAATTGCCATGATCTTCCAGGATCCGCTTACATCTCTGAATCCGGTTTTTACGATCGGAAATCAGATCACAGAGAGCATTCGAACACATATGAATGTTTCCAAAGATGAAGCGAGAGAACGCGCAATTCAGGTGCTTGCAAAGGTCGGTATGCCGGATCCGGAAAGGGTTATGAAAAAGTACCCTCATACAATGTCCGGAGGAATGCGCCAGAGAGCTATGATCGCGATGGCACTTAGCTGCGATCCGGATCTTCTGATCGCAGATGAACCGACGACAGCATTGGATGTGACGATCCAGGCTCAGATCATGTCTCTGTTAAAGAAGCTACGAGAAGAGAGCGGTATGTCCATGATCTTGATCACGCATGATATCGGACTGGTTGCCAGAATGGCGGATCGGGTGATCGTGATGTATGCAGGCCAGCTGATCGAGGAAGCTCCTGTAAAGGAACTGTTTGAAGATCCGCGTCATCCATATACAAAAGCACTTCTTGCTACGGTTCCGAGTATTTATGATTCGAAGGACAGAGTATTGGAGTCGATCCCGGGTATTGTTCCGGAGAATTATGACAAGATCAAAGGCTGCCGTTTTGCAGACCGTTGTCCGTACCGAAGACCGGAGTGTGACGATCCGCAGAAGGATATCGTCATCAACGACCTTCATAAAGTTAAGTGTTGGAGAGCGGAGAGTATATAGACATGACAATGGAAAAAGACCATGGACCTCTTTTAAAAGTAGAGGACATGAAGAAATACTATCCCATCAAGGGAGGAATCCTGGGTCGTGCCATTGGCCAGGTAAAAGCCGTGGACGGCGTTAGTTTTGAGATCAAAGAAGGAGAAACGCTGGGTCTGGTTGGTGAATCCGGTTGCGGCAAATCTACAATCGGTCGTCAGATCGTTGGCCTGGAAAAGCCGACTGCAGGTAAGATCTATTATGACGGTATGGATCTGACTGCGATGGATGCCAACGAGATGAAAAAGATTCGTACGGATATCCAGATCGTTTTTCAGGATCCGTATTCTTCTTTGAACCCAAGAAAACATATTTATGAGATATTAGCACAGCCGATGTTATATCACGGAAAATCAGACAAGGCTTCTCTGGACAAAGATTTAGAAAAGCTTCTGGATATGGTGGGACTTTCCAGAAATGTGCTGGGACGCTATCCGCATGAATTTTCAGGCGGACAGAGACAGAGGATCGTGATCGCGAAGGCACTGTCACTGAATCCTAAATTTTTAGTGTGTGACGAGCCTGTCAGTGCCCTGGATGTTTCCATTCAGGCGCAGATCCTAAATCTTTTGAAGTCACTTCAGAAAGAGTTAAATCTGACTTGTCTTTTTGTCGGACATGGTTTAGGAGCCGTAAATTATGTCAGCGACAGGATCGCAGTTATGTATCTCGGTAAGATCGTGGAGCTTGGTGAAGCGAAGGATGTATTGTTAAATCCGGTCCATC
>JAFOCX010000102.1 GCA_017380975.1 Lachnospiraceae bacterium | reverse complement strand
GGATGATATCCGCATCCGGGAGCTGTTGATGCGGGTGGGCAGCAACGATGTCCGGGAGGTCATTATGGCTACCAATCCGGACACCGAAGGTGAGGCAACTGCCATGTACATCAAAACATGTACCATCATTTAAAACGATAAATCCGAATGCTTTGGAATCACGGATGCTGCGGATCCAACCACCAACTTCAACTTCTGTGTTCAGATATGTTTCGCGGTTCGCGAAGAGTTCTTTTACTGTTGTCAGCTGCATGATTTTTTCTCCTTTTTAGTGGCCTCTTATGGAGTTCCTGCCAGTCACATTTATATAGTAGGAAAATGAAGCCAGTTTATGACAGTATAACGCATTTTTACCTTGGATTCAAGGGGGAAACATACTTTGTTTTTTTTATTTACAATGCAATTGATCAATTTGACTTTTAATACAGAAAAGGTTATTTCAAAACCATATGAAACCAACAGGCACTTGCGAATGGTTTTGATTCGTGCTAATATAAATATAGAAAAGGTACTGCCGATAGACGGTTAGTCCCTATGAATTAGTTATAAAAATAACCGCATCAGTTTTGGGGGCTGGGCGGTTATTTTTGTGTCTTATTGCTTCCGACAGAATATCCGAGACCAAAGGCAGTTAAGATTAAACTTAAAACCGCGATCATATCTGAAATACTTATCATAAGCAATCCCTCCTTTCTAAGAGTTCCCATGAAAGAATCACAAGATTTCTATGTACTCAGAGGGTGACTTGCCCTCCGAGAAATGAAGGAACCAACCGCCTACCGTAAATGGCAGTACCCATAGATAGAATTATAGCAAACTCCAAAATTAGAAACAATGTACCGGCAGTTGCAAATACAAGAAATTTCTCTGCTTGTAACGCTTATCTGCACATGGTAAAATATCCTTAGATAAATCAACAAAGGAGGCCCCTTTATGACCACAAATATTAATATCGAAAATCTGCAAAAAGATGCTGCAGAAATCTTTAATTCCGGCTTTGCGTGTTCAGAGTCAGTCATCTACGCGATTCGAAAACACTTCGAGATCGATCTTTCTGATGATGCGATCGCGATGAGTTCCGGTTTTCCGTGGGGCCTTGGCGGCGGTGGATGCATCTGCGGTGCCCTGGCAGGCGCTGCCATGTGTATCGGATATTTCTATGGAAGAAGAACACCGGGAGATCCGAAGATCAACCGCTGTTTTGAACTGACCAATGAACTGCACGATAAATTTAAAGAGGCTCACGGATCCACGTGCTGCCCGGCTCTTTGGATCGGCCTGGAAAAGAATTCTCCGGAGAGAAAAGAAAAATGTACGAAAATCGTTGTAGAGACAGTAAAGATCACGGCTGAGATCCTGATCCGTGAACTGAATGCGGACGCAGCGTAAGTCAAAAATGATCAAGGAAGACGGAGTGATGAATCATGAAAATATACGATATTTCTCAAGAAGTATTCAGCTGTAAGGTGTTTCCGGGTGATCCGGCGCCGGAGCGAGATGTGTTGTGTTCCATGGAGGACGGAGAGTTTTACAACCTGACGGCATTTTACATGTGCGCCCACAACGGTACGCACGTGGATGCGCCATTTCATTTCGTGAGAGATGGAAAGACGATTGATGAAGTGGGACTGGAGCCGTTTGTGGGATCGGCATATGTTGCGGAACACGAAGGTGTTGTGACCGCAGAAGATGCGAAATTCATGCTGCAGAAAGCCGAAGGAGATGCTGCAAAAAGACTTTTGATCAAGGGAAATGCGGAAGTTTCTCTGGAAGCAGCGGAAGTGTTTGCCAAGGCAGGATTGCTTCTCATCGGAAATGAATCTCAGACGGTCGGTCCGGAAGATGCTCCGATGGCGGTTCATCTGGTTCTGTTGAAGGCAGGAGTTGCTCTTTTAGAGGGAATCCGTTTAGAACAGGTTCCGGAGGGAACGTATTTGTTAAATGCAGCACCTCTGAATCTCGGTGGTGCCGATGGTGCGCCGTGCAGAGCAGTACTGATAAAGTTATAAATTAAGATTTGGGGTTTTTAGGATTAGCCTGTTGGTATATTGACATGAGGAAACGATTTAGCATATAATATATGTGAACAAGGGAAGTAAAACACCATGTGTACACTTAGACGAAAACCCCAGAGTGGCAGCTCTGGGGTTTTCTTTTGGCTAATTGTCACTGTCATTTCTGTCTAGCCATTTGCATATGTAGTGGGCAGCTACACTTGCCATGACAGAAACCAAAAGGGAAATAAAAACTTCCATGCGTACACCCCCTTTCTGTTGCCAGATTGGGTGTGACAACATAGGTAGTATAGCATAATGATAAACGATTTACTATGAACTGACAGTTGCATCACAGGAGAAAAGGACAGGAGGCAGTAACATGGAATTCAAGGATAAAGTCGTAATCGTAACCGGAGGAGCCAACGGAATCGGAAAATGCATCAGCGAAGAATTTGCAAAGGCAGGTGCACATGTATGTATCATCGATCTGTGCGAAAATGATTATTTTCAGGGAGACTTGGCGGACAAGGACACCTTGGAGCGGTTTGCGGAGAAGGTAATATCAGAATATGGTCATGTGGATGTGCTGGTCAATAACGCGATCCCTCTCAGTCGCGGAATTGCGGAAGCCAGCTATGAGGATTTTGAGTATGCGCTGAAGGTTGGTGTAACAGCCCCATTTTATTTATCGAAGCTTTTTGTGCCGTACTTTTCCAAAGGAGCAAGTATCATTAATATTTCTTCTTCTCGCGACCGCATGAGCCAGCCGCAGACGGAGAGCTATACGGCAGCAAAGGGCGGAATCGCGGCGCTGACTCATGGACTTGCAATGAGCCTTGCAGGAATGGTTCGTGTAAACTCGATTTCCCCGGGCTGGATTGATACAGATTATACAGTTTATGAGGGTCCGGACGCCGTGCAGCAGCCGGTTGGCCGAGTTGGAAATCCGCTGGATATTGCGAATATGGTACTGTTTCTTTGCTCGGATAAGGCTGGGTTTATTACCGGAGAAAATATCTGCATCGACGGCGGTATGACGAAGCAGATGATCTATCATAATGATTTAGGATGGAGTCTGGAAGGATAAAAAAATATAGTCTGGAAGGATAAAAAAATATGCAGTTACATAAAAGGGT
>JAFOCX010000101.1 GCA_017380975.1 Lachnospiraceae bacterium | reverse complement strand
TTAAGAGCCGTTTCCTGGATGATAAGCTTTCTTCTGCAATCCTCATTGGCTATGCAAAATACCTGAAAGAGGAAGCGATCACAACAAAGAGAAAAATCTACCTTTACTTCACAATGTATGAAGAGGTTGGTCATGGATGTTCTGCTTCCATTCCGGCAGGCGTAACAGAGGCTTGGTCTGTAGACATGGGCTGCGTAGGTACAGGCTTACAGTGTACAGAGCATCAGGTTTCCATTTGTGCAAAAGATTCCGGCGGCCCATACAACTACGACGTTGTAAAACGCCAGATCGAACTTGCAAAAGAGCACGAGATCGATTTTGCAGTTGATATCTATCCGCAGTATGGTTCTGACGTAGAGGCATCTCTTCGTTCCGGTCACGATATCCGTCATGGTCTCATTGGACCGGGTGTATTTGCTTCCCACGGTTATGAGAGAAGCCATGTGGATGGTGTAGAGGCTACATTCCGCCTGATCAAAGCATACTTTGGTTAATTTTAGATAATTACTTAATGAAAACGCCGGTTGCAGAGATGTGACCGGCGATTTTCACAGGAGACAGAAATATGAAATCATTGGTTATTGCAGAAAAACCATCCGTTGCCCGCGATATTGCCCGTGTGCTGAAATGCAGTAAAAATGGCAGCGGATGTATCGAAGGCGATCATTATATCGTAACCTGGGGACTGGGTCACCTGGTCACATTGGCTGATCCGGAAGATTACGATAAAGAATATAAAGAATGGAAGATGGAACATCTTCCGATGATCCCTGAAGCGTTTAAGCTGGAGGTTATCAAGCAGACTGCGAAACAGTATCATGCAGTAAAAACATTGATCCATCGAAATGATGTGGGAGAGATCATCATTGCAACGGACGCAGGTCGTGAGGGTGAACTGGTTGCCAGACTGATCTTAAAAAAAGCCGGAGCAAAGAAGCCTTTAAAACGTCTATGGATATCTTCTGTAACGGACAAAGCGATCAAAGAGGGATTTGCAAATCTGAAAGATGGAAGAGAATATGAATCTCTTTACGATGCAGCGATGTGTCGTGCGGAAGCGGACTGGCTTGTCGGTATCAACGCAACCAGAGCCTTGACATGCAAATACAATGCACAGCTTTCCTGCGGTCGTGTACAGACACCCACACTTGCGATGATCGCAAAGAGAGAAGAAGAGATTAAAAGTTTTGTGCCGAAGCCTTACTATGGTCTGAAGGCGAAGAGTGGTGCGCTTACGCTTACATGGAAAGATCAGAAAAGTGGAAGTATGTCTTCTTTCAAGAAAGATCGAATGGAAGAACTTCGCCAGTCTGTAAACGGAAAAGATGCGATTGTGATGCAGGTCAAGAAGACACCGAAAAAGTCGTTTGCACCGATGCTCTATGATTTGACAGAATTGCAGAGAGATGCAAGCAAACGATATGATTATTCTGCGAAAGAGACCCTGAATATCATGCAGCGTCTTTATGAGAATCATAAGGTACTTACGTATCCAAGAACAGACTCCAGATACTTGAGTTCCGATATTGTACCGACATTAAAGGAACGCCTGAAAGCATGTTCCGTAGGACCGTATCGAAGTCTGGCAGGTAAATTGGTAAATCAGCCGATTCCTGCAAAACCATATTACGTTGATAATAGTAAGGTATCGGATCACCATGCGATCATTCCGACGGAACAGTTTGTGGATCTCTCTCATATGACGATTGACGAACGTCGCATTTATGATCTGGTCGTACGCCGATTCCTTGCCGTTATGTATCCTGCTTACGAATATGAACAAACATCCATCGTGGCAGAAATTTCCTGCGAATCGTTTGTCGCTCACGGAAATATTGTGAAACAGGAAGGCTGGAAGGCTGTCTATGAAAACAACATCGACGCGATCGATGATTCGGAGGAAAGTGAAGATAAGAGCCAAGCCCTTCCGGAAATCAAAGAGGGTGACAGAATCACCGGACTGATATTTACCATGACGGAAGGAAAGACCAAGCCTCCGGCTCACTTCAATGAAGCGACCCTTCTTTCAGCCATGGAGAATCCGATTTCGTATATGGAGTCCAAGGATAAAACAATGGCAAAGACACTTGGAGAAACAGGCGGACTTGGTACGGTTGCAACACGAGCGGATATCATTGAAAAACTGTTCTCTTCATTCTTGCTGGAAAAGAAAGGAAAAGACATTTTACTGACATCAAAAGCAAAGCAGCTTCTGGAATTGGTTCCCGAGGATCTAAAGAAGCCGGAACTGACTGCGGATTGGGAAATGAAACTTTCTCAGATCGCAAAAGGTAAACTGAGACGTGATCATTTTATGAAGGAAATCTGTGTATATTCGGAAGAACTGATCACTGAGATAAAAGGCGGAGACGGAAAATTCCGTCATGATAACCTGACCAATAAAAAATGTCCGGATTGCGGAAAACTGATGCTTCTTGTAAAAGGAAAGAACAGTGAGATGCTGGTTTGCCAGGATCGTGAGTGTGGTCATCGGGAAACCTTATCCAGAACTTCCAACGCAAGATGTCCGGTTTGCCATAAAAAGCTCGAACTTCGAGGAAAAGGTGACGGACAGATTTTTGTATGCAAGTGTGGTTACAAAGAAAAGCTTTCCACGTTCCAGGAACGTCGTAAGAAGGAAGGTAAAGGAGTATCAAAACGCGATGTCGCTAAATATTTGAACCAGCAGAGAAAAGAAGCGGAAGAGCCGGTGAACAATGCATGTGCACAGGCATTAGCAGGATTAAAATTAAATGAATGACAATAAAAAGGTCGGATACAGCTGTATGATACAGCCATATCCGACTATTTATTATATTGATGAAGTATGTAATGATTATACACCGCTGAGTTTAAAAACGATACCGATCAAAGCAGATGCTGCGATGAATGCTGCGGCATGTAATCCTTTTGTTTTCTTGCATTTTGCAGTAAAATAGTAAAGCGCAAGCATTAAGATGATGTTCGGGATATTGATCAGATCCATCATGCTTCCTGTAGC
>JAFOCX010000100.1 GCA_017380975.1 Lachnospiraceae bacterium | reverse complement strand
GATCCACAGCTGGACAGCAGCAGCATTGGCAGGAATCGGATTTACTTTGATCGATCTGGGAACGATCTTAAAAACATTGACACCGTTCTATCTGATCGCAGTCGTGCTGGTTGTGACAGTCATCACCTTAACAGCTTCTATTTTGGGAAAATTTGTAGGGTTTTATCCTCTGGAATCTGCCATCGCGGCAGGTATGTGTACCACAAACATGGGTGGTTCCGGAAATGTAGCCGTACTCAGCAGTGCGCACCGCATGGAATTACTTCCATTTGCACAGATCGTAACAAGATCCTGCGGAGCATTGATGCTGACCATCGGAGGTATTTTAGTTCAGATTGTTGGATAAAAAAAGAATAGAGAATAAGAAAGTCGAGAACCTGAGGAGTATCAGGTTCTCGACTTTTTTCATTCGTGTGATTTGTTTAGAATTTTCTCCAGGTATCTCTGCTGAACAGGATAAGCATCGGATAGAGTTCCAGACGTCCGGCCAGCATATCAAAGATCAGGATGATTTTTGAAAAATTGGAGTAAATGCTGAAGTTTTGCGTCGGACCAACCAATTCAAGGCCCGGACCAATGTTATTGATTGTAGCGGCTACAGCAGTAAAGTTAGTCGTCATGTCGAAATTATCAATACTGATCAGGAATACAGATCCGGCAAAGATAAATGCGTATGTGGTAAGGAACACCGTGACAGAGCGAACCAGTTCGTTATCCAACGGACGTCCTTCAAAGTATACTCGTTTGATCTGATTCGGTCTTCTGTTCCAGGAAAGTTCACGGAACATGGTACGAAGAAGGATCATGATACGTGATACTTTCATACCGCCGCCTGTACTGCCCGCACAGGCACCGCAGAACATGAGAAGGACCAGGATTGTTTTCGGGATCGAAGGCCACAAGTTAAAGTCGGTCGTTGCAAATCCGGTGGTGGTGATGATCGAACCAACCTGGAAGAATGCATGACGGAACGAGTCAGAAAGTGTGGTGTAGCATCCGTTTGTCCAGATAAATCCTGTAATGATCAGAACGGAGAGGCCGATGATTCCAAAGTACCAGCGCGCTTCTTCGCATTTAAATGCATCGTTTGTTTTCTTCATATAGATCAGGAAGTAAACATTAAAGTTAACACCAAACAGGATCATAAAGATTGTAACAATGACCTGTAAATGCGGGGCATAACTTGCAAAGCTGTCATTTTTAATACCGAAACCGCCGGTGCCTGCAGTACCGAAAGTGGTACATAAGGAATCGAACAGCGGCATTCCTCCTAAAAGCAGCAGACCCAGCATCATTAAAGAAAGCATAAAGTACAGACCGTATAATAACTTCGCAGTAGACTGTACTTTCGGAACCAGTTTTCCGACAGAAGGTCCCGGGCTTTCTGCTTTCATCAGGTTCATATGGGAACCGCCGCCGGTCATCGGAAGCAGGCACAGTAAGAATACAAGTACGCCCATACCGCCGATCCAGTGGGTGAAACATCGCCAGAACATCAAACCTTTGGACATTCCTTCCGGATTGGATAAAATGCTGGCTCCTGTTGTAGTGAAACCGGAAACCGTTTCAAATAAAGCATCCACCAGGCTTGGAATCTCGCGGCTAAAGTAAAACGGAAGAGCACCCATAAAACTCATCATGATCCAGCTGAGGGCAACGATAACTCCGCCTTCTCTGGCATAAAGAACCTTGTTTGTCGGTTGTTTTTTGAGAAGCGGAAGTCCGATCACCAGACAGATCAGGATCGTAACAGCCAGTGCCCAGCCGCTTTTTTCTCCGTAGATCATGGAAACGATCACGGAAGGAACCATAAGAGCCGCTTCCACGCTGAGAATCCAACCGATGATATAAGTGATCATGGAATAATTCATGGAAACACTCCTTTATTTCTTTAAGATATCACGGATGTCATTGAGACCACGGTTTGTGGTAACAACGATAACCGTATCGCCGACACAGATCATGTTCTGACCGCGCGGAGTTAAAATGCGTCCGCGACGATTGATGGCGCAGATCAAAAGGTTCGGCTTTAAGTTCAGGTTCATTAACGGAACGTCTGTAACCTCGGAGGCATCCTTGATGGAGAATTCGAGAGCTTCTGCACGTCCGTCAAACAGCTGGTACAATGTCTCAACGTTGCTTCCGATGGAATTCTGGCGAGCACGTACATACTGTACGATATAGTCTGCAGTCAGATATTTCGGATAAATGACACTGTCGATGTCCAGACTGTCTACCACGTCATTGAAAGCGATCTTATTTACTTTTGCGATCAGTTTCGCGTTGGAATGCTTTTTCGCAAACAGAGAAAGGAAAATATTCTCTTCATCCATACCTGTAAGGGAAACTACGGAATCTGCATAAGTAAGGCCTTCCTCCAGAAGCAGACTCTCATCGCTTCCGTCACCGTTGATAATATCGGCACCAGGAACCGCCTCTGTCAAATATTCGCAGCGGGCCGGATCGCGCTCGATGATACGTACACGATAGCCTACTTTTAACAGATCTTTTGCCAG
>JAFOCX010000099.1 GCA_017380975.1 Lachnospiraceae bacterium | reverse complement strand
TCTTCACCCACAAGATCGAAAAAGCTCAGCTGACCCTCAAAACCGGTCTTCTTCTCTTTCGCCTTACTTTCCAGAAGATCAGGTGCCACGATCCATTTCTGCTTTCTGGTTCCCGGAAGAGAATCCAGTGCACCGGACTTGATAAAACTCTCTAAAGTTCTCTTATTAACTTCTTTGTTGGACATGCGAGTCACAAAATCTTCCAGCGTCGTGAATGGTCCGTTTGCCTCACGCTCCCTGATGATCATATCCACAACGGAACGGCCCACGCTCTTGATCGCGGACAATCCGTATCGAATGCTGTTTCCGGAAACGGAGAAACCACCGTATCCCTCGTTAATATCCGGAGGCAAAATGGAAATGCCCATATTTCTGCAGGCGAGAATGTACTCGGAAACCTTCGTCACGTTGTCCATGACAGAAGTCATCAGCGCTGCCATAAACTCCTTCGGATAATAATATTTCAGCCATGCAGTCTGATACGCAACCACTGCATACGCAGCTGCATGGGATTTGTTAAATGCATACTTTGCAAAATCTGTCATATCGTCGTAGATCTGGTTGGCCACGGATTCACTGATCCCGCTGGCCACACAGCCCTGAACGCCTTCTTCTTCATTTCCGTAAACGAAATTCTGGCGCTCTTTCGCCATGACAGATGCTTTTTTCTTGGACATGGCACGGCGAACCAGGTCGCTTCGTCCCAAGGTATAACCCGCCAGGTCACGAACGATCTGCATAACCTGCTCCTGATAAACGATACAGCCGTAAGTCGGACTTAAAATGTGCTCCAGCTGCGGACAGGTGTAGGTAATGGCAGAACGGTCATTTTTGCCTTTTAAATATTTCGGAATGAAATCCATCGGACCCGGACGATACAGGGAAATTCCGGCGATGATATCTTCCAGACTGGACGGTTTCAACTCCTTCATGAACGTCTTAAAGCCGCCGCTTTCCAGCTGAAACACGCCCTCATTCTTTCCGGTTCCAAGGGATTCAAATACTTTTTTATCATCATAACTCATGTGCTCCAGGTCAACCTTAAGCCCATGGTTCTTTTCGATCATATTGACTGCATCCTGGATCACGGTCAGCGTTCTGAGCCCCAGGAAATCCATCTTTAACAGACCCAGTTCTTCCAGTGTTGTCATGGTAAACTGCGTTGTGATCGTACCGTCAGAGCCTCTGGACAACGGTACGTATTCGTCCACGGAAGTACGGCTGATCACGACACCGGCTGCATGCATGGAAGTATGTCTCGGAAGACCTTCCAGGCGCATGGACATGTCAATCAGCTTGTGAACCTGCTCGTCCGAATCATACAGAGCTTTTAATTCCGGATTCTTCTTTAATGCCAGTTCCAGGGTAATGTTCAGTTCTGCCGGAACCATCTTGGATACCTGGTCGCACAGCGCATACGGAAGGTCCATCACACGGCCCACATCACGAATAACACCGCGGGCTGCCAGTGTACCGAAGGTAACGATCTGGGCAACCTGGTCTTTTCCGTATTTCTTTACTACATAATCAATGACTTCCTGACGTCTTTCATAACAGAAGTCCACGTCGATATCCGGCATGGATACTCGTTCCGGATTCAGGAATCGCTCGAAAAGAAGCTGGTAGCGGATCGGATCAATGTCCGTGATCCTCAGACAATACGAAACAATACTGCCCGCCGCCGATCCTCGGCCCGGGCCAACTGCAATATCATTGGATTTTGCATAGTTGATGAAATCCCATACAATCAGGAAATAATCGACGTATCCCATATTTTTGATCGTATTTAATTCATATTCCAGACGCTCTTCCAGGTCTTTTCCGCCATTTGGATAACGCTCTGCAAAGCCTTTTTTACAGAGATACTGGAGATATGTCCAGGAATCAAACCCTTCCGGAACTTCGTATTTCGGAAGTTTTGTGACGCCGAATTCGATTTCCACATTGCATCGTTCCGCGATCCTGTGAGTATTTTCAAGGGCCTGCGGGACATAACCAAACAGCTGACGCATCTCGTCTTCGGATTTCACATAATACTGACCGCCCTCGTAGCGCATACGATTTTCATCCGCTACTTTTTTACCGGTCTGGATGCAGAGCAGGATGTCGTGCGGCTCCCAGTCTTCTGCATTGATATAATGACAGTCGTTGGTGGCAACCAACGGAATGTTGCATTCTCTGGACAGACGAAGAAGGCCCTGGTTTACCTGACGCTGCATCGGGATCCCGTGGTCCTGAAGTTCTAAGAAATAATTGCCGTCACCAAATACACTGCGGTATTTTTCCGCCGCAGCTTTTGCCTCCTCATACAGACCTCTCTGCAGGAATCTGGCCACTTCACCTGCCAGACAGGCGCTCAGTGCGATCAGACCTTCATGGTACTGTTCAAGCACTTCCATATCCACTCGCGGTTTATAATAGAAACCGTCCACATAGCCTTTGGACACGATCTTCATCAGGTTCTGATAACCTTCGTTGTTCTCCGCCAAAAGCACCAGATGGTAGTAACGATCCTCTCCGTTTACATTTTCACGGTCAAATCTGGACGCCGGAGAAACGTAGACCTCACATCCCAGGATTGGCTTGATCCCGTTTTCTTTCGCTGCACGGTAAAAGTCGATCACGCCAAACATGGCACCATGGTCTGTGATCGCCATGCTGTCCATTCCAAGCTCTTTTGCCCGCGCTGCAAGCTCTTTGATTTTACTGGATCCGTCCAAAAGACTGTATTCTGTATGGACGTGTAAATGTGTAAATGCCATCTGATCCCTCCGTCATCTTTCTCATATCTGTCTTTTACTATATTAAAGGATATCAGTCTATTTCGCAAGCAAAAAGAGACGGTCCCTTTCGAGACAGTCTCTTCAAAATTTCAATATTTCATTAGTGGTTGCTGAGGTATTTCTCGATCTCGTCGATCGCCTTTTCCTCGTCGGCGCCGTCAGCGGTAATGATTACCTGCTCGCCAACCGGAAGGTCCAGGGTCATCATACCCATAATACTCTTCGCATTCACTTTTTTGTTGTCACTTTCTACATAGATCTTGCTTTCATAACTGCTTGCAAGCTGTACCAGCATTGCGATCGGACGCGCTTCAAGACCGGAAGCAAGTTCGATAGTCACGGTTCTCTTTGTCATATTACTCCTCCTCACTGCACACGGAGCATAGATGCTGCTTATTGTGCTCCGCTTCCTGTCCCCTGTGCTCTCAGCTGTTCTGCTGTCTCACAGAGTTTTCTAAGCCGGTGATTGACACCGGACTTTCCAACAGGGGGTTCCAGCTCTTCCCCGAGTTCCTTCAGGGTCGCCTCCGGTTTTTCCAGTCTTACCCTGGCAATCTCAGCCAGTCCCGGCGGAAGACTTTCAAATCCGACCGTGTCGCGAATGTACTCAATGTCCGCGATCTGCTTCATCGCAGCAGATACGGTCTTATTGATATTGGCCGTCTCACAATTGACCTGGCGGTTCACATTGCTTCGCATTTCCTTCACAATGCGGATATTCTCCAGTTCCATCAGTGATAAATGGGCCTCCATGACATTCAGCATGTCGACAATCTGGTTCCCTTCTTTGATGTAGACCACATAATATTTCTTTCGAATGACGATCTTCGCCTCTACGTTAAACGTGGCCATGATCGACTGGATCTGCTTGGCTTTCGGTTCGGTCGCACACACGATCTCAAAATGATAGGATTTCTCCGGATCACTGATCGAACCGGATGCAAGAAATGCACCTCGCAGGAATGCACGGCGGCAGCAAGGATTCTGCACTACCACGTTTCCCACAACATTAAGGTTTTCGCCGATCTCTCCGTCGTCTGCCAGAAGTTTTGTGGCCTTCAATATACGGAGTGCATCGTCATGCTGCTTCACAGCAACTGAATAAATTCGGTTTTTTCCGAGGTGTGCATTCCGTCGTATTGAGATATCAGTAACTATATTAAAGGTTTTTTTCAATAATGTAAAGCATTTTCTGGCTACTGTTACATTTTCTGTATGAATTTTTATACTATAATGGTCGTCTCCGGAAATCTGGATCCGACCGCAAAGGCTCAGAATGGCAGCAATCTCAGCGATCTGACAATGTCTCGCCGGCGCTGTCTGCCTGGATAATTCCTCTTTAATCTGAGAAGAAAACGACATTTCGCTTATCTCCTTCCGTCAAACTACTTGCCCTCAATTCCGGCATCACGATGTTCCAGATGCACCTCATACCGCGTATCCTGCTTCAAACGTTCGAACATCTCACAGGCAATCGTTACAGAACGGTGCTTTCCGCCGGTACATCCGATGGCGATCACCAGCTGATTCTTACCTTCTTTGTCATAATTCGGAACTAAGAAACCAAGCATATCCGTCAGCTTTTCTAAAAATGCAGCTCCGGTTCCGCCCTGCATCACATATTCCTGCACGCAGGATTCCATGCCTGTATGTGCACGCAGCTCCGCCACATAGTGTGGATTCGGTAAAAAGCGCACGTCAAATACGAGATCTGCATCGGAAGGAATTCCGTATTTAAATCCAAAACTAAGTATAGTAATGCATAAATTGCTCTTCTCTCGTCCCTCGCAGTACAGACGCTCCAGATTCTGGCGCAGCTCTTTGGTCAGCATGCGGCTGGTATCCATGATCTGGTCTGCTTTCGCACGTAAAAAGCCCAGTTTCTCTCGCTCCTGCATGATACCGGTCTCAATACGGCCGGTTCTGGAAAGCGGATGGCTTCTTCTTGTCTCCTTATATCGCTTGATCAGCGTCTCATCATTGGCCTCCAGGAATAAAATGGAGAATGGATAGGAGCTTTCTCTCCATTTGTCAATGATGCTCTCCAGCATCGGGAGATCTTCGCCGCTTCGGATATCTACACCGAGAGCGATATCCTCTCGCTCATTGCGGCTGCTCAGAGTCAGTTCTGCAAACTTTTCAATCAGCAGGATCGGAAGATTGTCCACACAGTAAAAACCCATATCTTCCAGATTTTTCAGTGCGATCGTCTTTCCTGCTCCTGACATTCCGGTTACAATGACCAGTCTCACGTTTATTCCTCCTCAAACTCTCCCAGCAGCTTCACTTCCATCTCCAGGGATACGCCAAATTCGGCTTTTACTCGCTTCTCCACTTCTTTGCAGAGATTGTAAATATCGGATGCAGTCGCGCCTCCTTTGTTGATCACAAAGCCTGCATGCTTCTCGGAAACCTGCGCGCCTCCTACGGTAAAGCCCTTCAGACCGCAATCCTCGATCAGTTTTCCCGCAAAATGACCTGCCGGACGCTTAAATGTGCTTCCAGCACTCGGGAACTCCAGCGGCTGTTTATCTTTTCTTCGGAAAGCCAGATCATCCATCAGCGCCTTGCTTTCCTCCATGTTTCCTTCTGTAAGAGACATCACTGCCTCCAGCACCAGATATCCTTTTTTCGGGATCACACTGGTGCGATATCCAAGTTCCAGTTTCTC
>JAFOCX010000098.1 GCA_017380975.1 Lachnospiraceae bacterium | reverse complement strand
GTGCGTGTCAAGATCTTTGATACGGCGTATGATGAGGCTGATGGTATTGTAAAAGATATGATCAAGCAGGGCGGTTCTTGGAAAGACTATGCCGTTTTGTACAGAACCAATGCCCAGTCACGTATCATAGAGGAAAAATGCATCGCATATAATGTACCTTACAGACTGGTGGGCGGTGTGAACTTCTATCAGAGAAAAGAGATCAAGGATATCCTGGCATATTTAAAAACCATTGCCAACGGACGCGATGACCTGGCAGTGCAGAGGATCATCAATGTTCCGAAACGAGGGATCGGTGCTACGACAGTTGGCAAGATCAACCTGTTTGCCATGGAACATGATATGAATTTCTACGACACACTTCTTCGGATCGCGGCTGTTCCGGGCATCGGAAAAACAGCAGCGAAAATCGATAAATTTACAGATGAGATCGGTCGATTCCGCCGTATGCTGAGAGACGGAGAATCCATTCAGGATGTGATCGAGGAGATCCTTTCTTCTACAGGCTATAAAGAGGAACTGCAGGAAGAGGGTGAAGTCGAAGCAGAAACACGCCTTCAGAACATCGACGAACTTGTCAGCAAAGCTGTTTCCTACTGGGAAGATGCAGATGAACCGTCTCTGGATGGTTTCTTAGAAGAAGTGGCATTAGTGGCGGATATTGACAGTATGGATGAGTCCGAAGACCGTGTGATCTTGATGACATTGCATGCTGCCAAGGGACTGGAGTTTCCGCGCGTCTATTTGACCGGTATGGAAGAGGGCTTGTTCCCGAGTATGATGGCGATGCAGGAAAATCCGGAATCACTGGAGGAGGAGCGCAGACTCTGTTATGTGGGTATCACCCGTGCAGAACAGGAACTGATGCTGACTGCAGCCAGACAGCGTATGATCAAAGGAGAGACCAGATACGAAAAACCGAGCCGCTTCTTACAGGAACTTCCGGAGGAGTTTGTAGAACGGCTGGAGCAGGAAAACTCCATTTATACCAGACGCCGTGTGCAGAGTGAATACGAGGACAGCGATCTTCCGTGGAATAACCGTTCAGAGGGCATCAGTCTGTTCGGTCAAAAGAGCAGTGCATATGCTTCGAAAACTGTAAAACCGGCACCGGAAAAACCATCCTACGGAAGTGTATATAAGATTCAGAAGTCAAGCACACTGGACTATGGTCCGGGTGACCGTGTGAATCATATGCGTTTCGGAAACGGTACGGTAAAGAGCATTGTGGACGGTGGAAAAGACTACGAAGTAACGGTGGAATTTGATACGATGGGTGTCAGAAAGATGTTTGCTTCGTTCGCAAAATTGAAAAAAGTTTAAAAACAGGATAGTAAAATACTGAAAAAAATGTTATACTGTTTCAAAGGAATGAATTTTTCTGATTCTAAGACTAGAAAGGATGCGTGGGATATGAACAGATTTGATTTTAGTAAATTTGATACGATGAGCAAAGACGCTGTAGCAAAGATGGAAGAGATGATCAATCTTTCCAGACTGAACGATTTCCTGAACAAAAAGGAAGAGGAAGACAAACAGAAAAATTGTATCCTCTGGATCCTTGCGATCATCGGTGCAGTAGCAGCGGTAGCAGCCATTGCGTATGCAGTATATCGTTTCTTTACACCGGATTATCTGGAAGATTTCGAAGATGATTTCTTTGAAGATGAGTTTGATGATGATTTCTTTGAGGACGAAGAGATCGAGCCGGCTCCGACAAAAGAAGTATAAAGTGATCAGAGACTGTACCATAGGGGTATGGTCTCTTTTCATTTTGTGAATTTACCATAGTAGAACTTTTAACAAAGATTTTAGGTAAGTTTTTGAAAATAGATTTCTTTTGAAAATCAAACGCATCGAAAAGTTAATAAAAATAAGGAAAAAACCTTGATTTTTAAGGAAAAAATGTACCTTAAAAAATACGAAGATACAAAGTTTTTGGTCTATACTTTTCTGGAAATATCTTGTATAATTATGGCAACTTAATTGTTAACGCTTTTCACCAGAGGAACCGGAAACAGTTCCCCAGATGTTTGGCAACAAAAAAGAAAAGAGGTTATGAAAATGGCTATGATTAATTTAGAGAATTATGGTATTCTCGGAGCTTCCGAGATCGTTCACAATCCGTCTTACGAGTTATTATTCGAAGAGGAAATGAAGAGCGATTTAGAAGGCTATGAAAAAGCACAGTTAACAGAGCTTGGCGCTGTTAACGTAATGACAGGTATCTATACTGGTCGTTCCCCGAAAGACAAATACATCGTTATGGATGAGAACTCCAAGAACACAGTTTGGTGGACATCCGATGAGTACAAGAACGATAACCACCCGATCAGCGAAGATGTTTGGGCTGAGTTAAAAGGTCTTGCTCAGAAACAGCTCTCCGGTAAGAGACTGTTCGTTGTAGATGCTTTCTGTGGCTCCAACAAGGACACAAGACTTGCTGTTCGTTTCGTAATGGAAGTAGCTTGGCAGGCACACTTTGTAACAAATATGTTCATCAAACCGTCTGCAGAAGAGCTTGAGAACTTCACACCGGATTTCGTAGTTTACTGCGCATCCAAGGCAAAAGTTGAGAACTACAAAGAGTTAGGTCTTAACTCCGAGACAGCTGTTGCATTCAACGTAACAAGCAAAGAGCAGGTTATCCTTAACACATGGTACGGCGGCGAGATGAAGAAGGGTCTCTTCTCCATGATGAACTACTTCCTTCCGTTAAAGGGTATCGCTTCCATGCACTGCTCCGCAAACGCTGATATGAACGGCGAGAACACAGCTGTATTCTTCGGTCTTTCCGGTACAGGTAAGACAACATTATCCACAGACCCGAAACGTCTTCTTGTTGGTGATGACGAGCACGGCTGGGATGACAACGGTATCTTCAACTTCGAAGGCGGCTGCTACGCAAAAGTTATCAACCTCAGCAAAGAGTCTGAGCCGGATATCTACAATGCGATCAGAAGAAATGCTCTTCTTGAGAACGTAGCTGTTGACGCAGAGGGTAAAGTTGATTTTGCTGATCAGACAGTAACAGAGAACACACGTGTTTCCTACCCGATCCAGCACATCAACAACATCGTTCGTCCGGTTTCTTCCGCTCCGGCAGCTAAGAACGTTATTTTCCTTTCCGCAGATGCATTCGGCGTACTTCCGCCGGTATCCATTCTGACTCCGGAACAGACAAAATACTACTTCTTATCCGGTTTCACAGCAAAACTTGCTGGTACAGAGCGTGGTATCACAGAGCCGACACCGACATTCTCCGCATGTTTCGGTCAGCCGTTCCTTGAGCTGCACCCGACAAAATACGCAGAAGAGTTAGTTAAGAAGATGGAAGCTAACGGTTCCAAAGCTTACTTAGTAAACACAGGCTGGAACGGAACTGGCAAACGTATCTCCATTAAAGATACACGCGGTATCATCGATGCAATCCTCAACGGTTCCATCGAGACAGCTGAGACAAAGACAATTCCGTACTTCAACTTCAACGTACCGACAGAACTTCCGGGCGTAGATACAAACATTCTTGATCCGCGCAATACATATGCAGATGCTTCCGAGTGGGAAGTAAAAGCAAATGACCTTGCAGATCGTTTCATCAAGAACTTCGTGAAGTTCACAGGCAACGATGCTGGTAAGGCATTAGTAGCTGCTGGTCCGCAGTTATAATTTAAAACTAAATAAAGTCATTTACAATTAAGTGTTAAAGGGCAGGATATGCAGAGATGTATATCCTGCTTCTTTTTGTGTGCGCCTAGCGGCGCACGTTTCTAACGGGTGAAAGTCCCGAATCCGCCCTGGTAGTGGGAAGGATATAGCCAAGACCAAGGGTGTCGTGGGTGACTGCGAATCTGAAGGAAGGTGGAGGCAAATC
>JAFOCX010000097.1 GCA_017380975.1 Lachnospiraceae bacterium | reverse complement strand
GTCATTACTTTTCCAACATTTCCTGACGGAATATCAATAACAAAATTATAATACGGCTCAAGCAAAACCGATTTTGCTTGCATAAGCCCTTGTCTTACCGCTCTGTAAGTCGCCTGACGGAAATCTCCGCCCTCTGTATGCTTTAAATGCGCACGTCCTGCCACGATCGTGATTTTCATATCTGTGATCTCCGATCCGGTCAGCACGCCGCGATGACGTTTTTCCTCCAGATGCGTCATGATCAGGCGCTGCCAGTTCAGTGCCAGATCGTCCTCACTGCAGTCTGCTTCAAAAACCAGACCGCTTCCCGGCTCCAACGGCTCCATGAGAAGATGGACTTCCGCATAATGGCGCAGCGGCTCATAATGACCGACACCTTCCACCGGCCTTGCAATTGTTTCTTTGTATACAATATTACCACTGCCAAATTCTACATCGACATTGAAACGCTCTTTGATCTGGCTCTTTAAAATCTCCATCTGCACATCGCCCATGACTTGTGCCTGGATCTCTGCCAGCACCTCATTCCATACAATGTGAAGCTGCGGATCTTCCTCCTCCAGCAGACGAAGGTTCTTCAGCATCGTATGCGCGTCATATCCTTCCGGCAGAATGACCTGATAGGTCAGAACCGGTTCCAACAGCGGACTTCCGGTCTCTTTTTCCACACCGTATCCCTGACCTGGTTTCGTAAGCGCCGGACCTGTGATCGCACAGATCGTTCCGGCCTCCACCTCGTTTGCCATTTCAAACTTCGTTCCGGAATAAATGCGGATCTGATTGATCTTCTCCGGCTCTTTTCCTTCTTCCACTTCCTCAGACAGGAAGCTCTTTACTTTCAGACTTCCTCCGGTAATTTTCAAGTGAGTCAGTCGATTTCCCTGCTCATCTCTGGAAATCTTAAACACCTTGGCGCCGAATGCTTCCGGATAGTTCGGAATCTCAGCCCAAGTCTCCACACCTTTTAAGAATTCTTCCACACCGGTCAGCTTCAGTGCCGAACCAAAATAACACGGAAAAATCTTGCGTTCCTGAATCGCACGGCGAACCTGAACTGTCTCCAGTTCCATCGTCTCCAGATAAGACTCCATGATGTTTTCGTCGCACATGGCAAGTTCTTCGTAAAACGCTTCCGGATCTTCCTCCCCTGTATACATGAGAGTGCCACTGCTGCCGTCAATCGCAACAGATCCAAAATCTACAACCGCTCCATCCAGCCGTCTGCGAAGATTTGCAAGAAGCACTTCTTTATCGGTTCCCGGCTGATCCATCTTGTTCACAAACAAAAATACCGGAATGTGATAGCGCTTCAGAAGTCTCCAAAGAGTCTCCGTGTGTCCCTGCACACCGTCAGCACCATTGATCACCAGGATCGCATAGTCCAGCACCTGCAGCGTACGCTCCATTTCCGCAGAGAAATCCACATGACCCGGAGTATCCAGAAGAGTCACGGAAGTGTCCCCCAGGGAAAATACGGCCTGTTTGGAAAAGATCGTGATTCCTCTTGCACGTTCCAGGGCATACGTATCCAGGAACGCATCCTTCTTGTCCACGCGTCCCAGTTTTCGGATCGTTCCCGTTGTATATAAAATTGCTTCTGATAATGTTGTTTTTCCCGCATCGACATGAGCCAGGATTCCAATTACCAATCGTTTCATAGAACTGTCATTCCTTTTTTATATAAGTCTACTCTATTTTAAATGGCAAACAGGAAAAGCACAATCGTTATTTACTTCTCAACTCCGCGTATAAACGGATTTCTGTAATAGCTGAATAACAGCTGCGCTGTCATCGCGCACCAGATCAGCGGTTCGCACCACATGACTGCCGTATAGCCAAATCTTGGAATAAACACAAGTGTAAAAATCACTTTTCCTACCATCTCGATCACACTGGATATGATCGGGAGCACCTTCTCTCCGATTCCCTGAAGCGCGGATCTCGTCTGCAAAAGTACACCTAACACCGCATAGAACGGACCGGCTATTAAAAGATACATGCTGGCATTGTCAAGCACTTCCGGCTCGGTCGATCCCGTGATCAGCTGAACCATGGTTCGTGCAAAGAAATACAATAAGACTGTGACGACTGCTGCTGATGCAAAATCAAACACAAACATGTATTTCATCGCACGGATAATTCTCTCACGGTTTCCTGCGCCCTTATTCTGAGAAACAAATGTGGAACACGCCATCGAAAGTGTTGTACTGAACATCATGCATACAAAATGCAGTTTTCTGGCAGCTGTGTGACCTGCAATGATCAGAGTGCCAAAACCATTGATCCCGTACTGAAGCACAACGGTTCCCAGAGAAACAATGCTTCCCATCAGACCCATCGAAATTCCCTGACCCAACAGTTCCCCGCAAAGTCCTTGATCAAAAGAAAAATGTTCTTTCGACGGAACCAGGATTTTGGCTTTCTTCCATATATAAGCCACACAAAGCAGTGCAGAAATTCCCTGAGAGATCACTGTCGCAACAGCTGCGCCTTGAACTCCCATATGAAATTCAGAAATAAACACAATGTCCAGCGCCACATTTAATACAGAAGCAACGATCAGGAACAGCAGCGGCATAACGCTGTTTCCGATCGCACGCAGCACTCCCGCGCATACGTTATATGCAAGTGTCACCAGCGCACCAGCCATGATCGTCGAAACATAACTGTAGGACTGATCAATGATCTCTGCCGGTGTATTCAGCAGCTCCAGGATCGGTTTCAAGATCAGACTTCCAAACCCGGAAATCACTCCGGTTACCAAAGCACTCAGGATAATCGTCATTGCCACTGACTTTTTCACTTGTCTTCCATTTCCCGATCCGTAACTTCTGGCTGTCACAACAGACATTCCGCTTCCGACGCCAAGACAGAAACCGACGAGAAGGTCACTGATCGACGCACATGCTCCCATAGCTGCCAGCGCTTCATCTCCCAGATAATTTCCAATGATCATGGTATCGACCATACTGTACATCTGCTGGAAAATACTGGACACAAACAATGGGATTGCAAAAATAACCAGGGACCGGATGATCGGCCCCTGTAAAAAGTCAACGTTAAATAATTTCGAGATTCGATTCATATACTATGATCTCCTGCCCACATTTCTCGTTGCAACCACATCCACGCCAAGTCCCAGCACGTCTGCGATCACAACATCACCGATCTTCACCGGAGCATCCACCGATGTCTCAGAGATCACAGCCATCACGTCCATGATCTTCGCTTTCGGAATCGGTCCATTGACACGCACACTGACAAGAGGCATCGTTCCGTTTGTCAGCTTCACGGAAGAAGCGATGGTACGCATCGGGTTTTTGATCTCCTGTTCTGCGTATTCCGCACCTTTCGGGCACTTATTTCCGGTCACGGAAAGAATCTGATCACCCTCGTATGCAATTTCCAATTCACAGCCGTTCGGGCAGATAATGCATGTTAAGGTTCTATTCATCTCTTGTCACCACCTTTACTGTTTCTTTGGAAACCAGTTTCGCTGCCGGGATCTTGATCTTCTCCATCTCGGCCGGGAGAAGCTTCACATATTTCCTGGACGCGATCAAGGTATCTCCCTGATATACATCAATATAGCGGTCACGCATCGGTTTTCTCGGACGGAAGGAAAGAACCACATCTTCCTCTCCTGTCACGTTCTGCGGAACAGTATAACCGACAAAACCGGCTGTTTCTACAGAAATCTCCGCTTTCGGAAGACCATCATTCACAAATCTTGCCACAGCCTCTGCCAGTTTCTCGGATTCCAAAGATACAAAATCCACCAGATCATGCACATGAAGCACATTTCCTGCTGCAAAAATACCCGGAACCGTAGTCTGACAGAACTCATCCACAATTGCACCCTTGGTGCGCGGATCCAGTTCTACGCCTGCCATCAGAGACAGTTCGTTTTCCGGGATCAGACCAACGGAAAGGATCAGTGTATCGCACTCGTATTCTTTTTCTGTACCCGGGATCGGATTCAGTTTTTCGTCCACCTGGCTTACCACCACGGACTCCAAACGATGATGACCCTTGATGTCCGTCACTGTATGGCTCAGATAAAGCGGAATGTTGTAATCATTTAAGCACTGCTCAATGTTTCTCGGAAGTCCGCTCGGATACGGCTGGATTTCAAAAACTGCCTCAACCTTGGCACCTTCCAGAGTCATACGGCGGGCCATGATCATGCCGATATCTCCGGAACCGAGGATGATCACCTTGCGTCCTACCATTTTATTTTTCAGATTGATGTATGTCTGTGCCACACCGGCTGTAAAGACGCCCGCCGGACGCTCACCCGGGATCGACAGTGCACCGCGGGTACGCTCACGACATCCCATGGTCAGGATCACCGCATCTGCCTGATACTCAAACAGACCGTCACGACTGGCTGCCGTCACTTTTTTATCACTTGTCAGACCGATCACAGTGGTATCTGTTTTATACTCAATCCCCAGTTCCATCACTTCATCGATGAATCTCTGAGCATACTCCGGACCGGACAATGTCTCC
>JAFOCX010000096.1 GCA_017380975.1 Lachnospiraceae bacterium | reverse complement strand
TGGTGTTGTTTTATTGATGCTTTGCTATGCAGGTGCAGGTATGTTCAACAGTTATAGTCCGGTTATGAATATTTTCTTCGGAATCATCGGATTTGCATGGGCGGCAATCAATGTTAACTCCCTTCCGATGGTTGTTGAGATGAGCGATGCAGGTGATGTGGGCAAATATACAGGACTGTATTACACATTTTCCATGTCTGCTCAGGTTATTACACCGATCTTATCCGGATATTTACTGGAGTATGTTTCTTACCGCACACTGTTCCCGTACGCAGTTGTGTTCAGTGCGATGGCGCTTGTGACCATGTCCATGGTAAAACACGGCGATTCCAAGCCGATGGCAAAGAAAAGCATGCTCGAGAATTTTGATGTGGAGGATTAACCATGAAAAAGAAATATTTACTGGCGATCCCGATGGCGGCAGGAGCGTATGCATTCCTGGTTGCACCGCGTATGACCAATAAACCGGATGTATCCGTCCTCAAAGGTGTACACTATGCTCACAGAGGACTTCACGACAATCACAGCGATGCTCCGGAAAACTCCATGAAAGCATTTCAGAAGGCTGTCGATGCCGGTTACGGAATCGAAATGGATATCCAGCTGACAAAGGATAAGATCCCGGTTGTGTTCCACGATGAGACCTTAAACCGCATGTGCGGCGTGGAAGGCAAAGTGTGGGAGTTCACATTCGAAGAACTGCAGAAGCTGACACTGGCAGAATCCGAGGAGAGAATTCCGAAATTTGAAGATGTATTGGCTCTGGTGGGCGGAAAAGTTCCGCTGATCGTTGAGTATAAACTGGATGTACCGAGTACAGAAGTATGCGAGATCGCAGATCCGATGCTTCAGGCTTACAATGGTATTTATTGTATCGAAAGTTTCCATCCGTTTGCTGTAAAATGGTATCGCGAGCACAGACCGGAAGTGATCCGCGGTCAGCTTTCCCAGGATTTCAGCAAGCAGGAAAAATATAAAGGCAAATTCATCTATTGGCTGCTGAGCAACCTGCTGACCAATGTTCTGACCAGACCGGACTTTATCGCGTATAACCACAAAGATGCAGACATGTTCTCAAGAAAAGTATGCAGTCTGATGGGAGCGCTTCCGGTGGCTTATACGATCAAGAGTCAGGAAGAATATGAAAAGGTAAAAGACCAGTTTGAATTATTTATTTTCGATAGTTTTATTTTAGAGTAATAAGATAAAAATATACAAAGGGGAAAATTTATATGGGTAACGGTATTGTAGTAATTGGAGCGACTTTTGTAGACATTAAAGGATTTCCGCACGATTTATATTTGCCGACAGGCAGAAACGTAGGCCATATCGAATATATTCACGGCGGTGTTGCAAGAAACGTGGCAGAGGATATTGCAAATGCAGAGCTTCGTCCGACATTTGTAAGTATTGTAGATGACACTCCGCTTGGCGAAGATGTTATTCGTAAGTTAAATAATCATAAAGTAAATACAAATTATATGGTAACAAAGCCGGACGGCATGGGCACATGGCTGGCTGTATTTGACAACAATGGCGATGTGGCAGGCTCCATTTCCAAGCGTCCGAATATGATGCATGTGGTACCGTTATTAGAAGAAAAGGGCGACGAGATCTTCTCCCAGGCAGATGCGATCGTAGTTGAGATCGATATCGATACAGAAGTGATCAAGAAATCCTTTGAACTTGCGAAAAAGCACAATAAGAAGATTTTTGCACTGGTATCCAATATGAGTATTGCGGTACACAGACGTGATTTTATCAAGAAATTAGACTGCTTTATCTGTAACATTGGTGAGGCTGGTATCCTGTTTGCAGCGGAATACGAAGGAAAGACTCCGGAAGAGATGAGAGATATTCTTGCTGAAAAAGTAAAACAGGCCAGAATCAAAGCAATGGTAGTGACCATGGGCGCAGAAGGCGCTGTTTATGCAGATATGGAAGGCAACTCCGGTATCTGTCCGGCGAAAAAAGTACATGTAAAAGATACAACAGGTGCAGGTGATGCATTCTGCGCGGGTGTTTCTATTGGTCTCACTTACGGAAAAGATATGCCGGGAGCGATTGAGATCGGTTCCACGCTGGCTGCTTCCGTAATCACATCTTCCGAAAATGTATGTCCGCGCTTCATGCCGGAAGAACTCGGATTAAAGAAAGAATATATCTGCCATCTGGAAGGCCATCACGAATAGAGAAGTTTGAAATTAAGAGGTTAAAAAGCAATGCCAGAATTAAGTAAACGTGTACAGGAATTTACCGACTCTGTAATCAGAAGAATGACCAGGATCAGTGATGAGCACGGTGCCATTAACTTGTCCCAGGGTTTTCCGGACTTTGACCCGCCGCAGGAGATCATGGATGCTCTTGCAAAAGCGGCTCATGAGGGTCCGCACCAGTATTCCATTACTTTTGGTGCCAAAAATTTTCGTGAAGCACTCGCAAAGAAACAGGGTAAGTCGATTGGAAGAGAAATCAATCCGGATACAGAGATCGTTGTCACATGCGGCGGTACAGAGGCCATGATGGCAACCATGATGACCATCTGCAACCCGGGCGATAAAGTCATGGTATTCTCTCCGTTCTACGAGAATTACGGTGCAGATGCAATCCTTTCCGGTGCAGAACCGATC
>JAFOCX010000095.1 GCA_017380975.1 Lachnospiraceae bacterium | reverse complement strand
CTTCGTACAGCCCTTGTATTTGCAAGATATCAGAGCGGTAAATGGAAGACGATCAAACTGAAAACAGAAAAGTAATTACGAATCAGACACCCTCTTTTGGATCGATGGATCGAAAGAGGGTGTTGTTGAGGAATTTAAGATGCATGAATTAGGAGTTTTAACGCAAGTGGTTCGTACTGTCAGTCGGATCGCAGACCAGAACCATATAGAGAAAATTAAACATATTACACTGGACGTGGGAAAGGATTCCTCATTTGTCCCGGTGTTTCTGGAAAAATTGTATCCGGTTGCAATTGATCACTCGGAACTGCTGCGAGGATCACGTTTGATCATTCAGATGGTTCCGGGATCCGGTCTTCAGATCAAAGACATCGGATATTGATTTGCATTGACGATTTACGAATTTAGATAGGAAAGCAGTATTATGGAAGAAGTTAAGAAACAAGCATCAAATATTGACATCGAAGGCAACGTATTATATCTGGACGAAGAGCGTCTGGCCAGAAAGGAAGTTGGATTTCCGCCATATAAAAACAGACCGAACGGTCTCGGTATTTTTAATTTTATATTAGAACATTTCCTTTATATGAGAAAAAGTCTTTGGCCGTGGGCTCTGCGTCTGTATCACTTTTTTATCAGATTTTCAAAATGGATGAAGCAGGGCGGCATCAAAGGTCTGATCTATAAGAAGGGAATCATGCTTGCGCCGGATATGGAAGCGCATACTTCTACTGTCGTGATGAACCTGAATGTAGATATCACGGACAAGAGTGAAAAAGTGGTCGTTCCGATGGATATCATTAAAGAATCGTTAAAACATGCCTCTTATATAGCAGGCATGGATTCTTGTCTCTGTCGTGATGCTAACGGATGCGATGATTATCCTCATGATGTTGCCTGCCTGTTTCTGGGTGAGGCAGGAAAGACGGTTGTAAAACATGAGCTCGGCAGACAATTTACATATGAGGAAGCCTGTGCGCGTGTTGACTTGGCGGCAGAACATGGATTAATGGGACAGGCAGTCTGGATCGAAGTAGAGCAGATGCTCTGGGGAATTCGCAATGATGAAATGGATAAAATGTTAGAAATCTGTTTCTGTTGTCCATGCTGCTGTATTGCTATGCGTCTGGCCAGAAATGCCACTGAGCATGAAAGACATCGTTTCCATCCGGCAGGCTGGACTGCGGTTCCGGATCAGACGAAATGCGTAGGATGTAAGCAATGTGTATCGGGTACAAACGGATGTCCGGTTGAGGCGATCACTTTTAATGAGGATGGTAAGGTCTGCATTAACCAGGAAACTTGCGTCGGATGCGGTATCCGTAAATCAAAATGTAAGCTGGATGTGATCAAGATCAAACAGACCATGCCGATGCGAGCGGACCTGCATGAATACTTTGAAAAAGATTTTAACCTGGATATTAAAATCTGGGACAATCATTGATATACGCTAACCGGAGGTATATGAAATTATGGAAGAGATCAAGATCATTGAAGTAAAACGAAGCGTATTCGCAGATAATGATCAAGACGCGCAGGAACTGAGAGATCACTTAAAAAATGAAAAGACCTGTCTGATCAATATCATGGCTTCTCCGGGTGCCGGAAAGACCTCAACCTTGCTGCAGCTGGCAATAGAGCTGGAAGGAAAACTGCGCTGGGCTGTGATGGAGGCAGATATTGACTCTGCAGTAGATACAGAAAAACTGATCCATGGCGGTGTACATTCCATTCAGATCCATACAGGCGGTGCATGTCATCTGGATGCAGACATGACAAAACAGGGATTGAAAGAATTGGATACAGCAAATCTGGATCTTGTATTCCTTGAGAATATCGGAAATCTGGTTTGTCCGGCTGCATTTGATACAGGCGCTGTCAAAAACATGACCATACTTTCTGTTCCGGAAGGTGATGATAAACCGTTAAAGTATCCTCGTATGTATGAGATATGTCAGCTTTTAGTGATCAACAAAGTAGATGTACTTGAGTATTTTGACTTTGATAAAGAAAAAGTGATCGAATATGCAAAGATGAGAAATCCGGAAATTGAGATTATATTTATCAGTGCAAAGACCGGAGAAGGCATCAAAGAACTGGCAGATTGGATCCTTAAGAGCGTAGATGAGTGGAATTCTCAGTAGTCACGTGTTCAAAATTGTATGTCAAGAAAAAATACTTGACGTCAAGCAAAAATGCTTGACAAATGATTTTGGTTGTAGTATGATGCTACAGGTGACATGATATGGAAAAAATTGTGGAGCAGGGTTTGCTGTATGATTTCTATGGCGAACTGCTGACAGAGCATCAGAGAAACATCTACGAAGGCGTCGTATTTAACGATATGTCCCTCAGTGAGATCGCTGAGGAACAGGGGATCAGCCGACAGGGCGTACATGACCTGGTTAAACGGTGCAACAAGATTCTTGCCGGATATGAAGAAAAACTGAAGCTTGTTCAGAAATTCAACCAGACCAAACAGATGGTGGAAGAAATCAAAGAACTGGCTGGAGCCTACAAGCGAACCGGTGACAAAAAGCTGATCGATCAGATAGAGGTTCTGTCTGAGGAAATAGGAAGGCTCTAACCATTAAGGAGACGCTAAATGGCATTTGAAAGCTTAGCTGATAAACTGCAGAACGTCTTTAAAAACTTAAGGGGCAAAGGTCGTCTGACAGAAGCCGACGTAAAGGCTGCTCTGAAAGAAGTTAAGATGGCTCTTTTAGAGGCCGATGTAAGTTTCAAAGTTGTAAAGCAGTTTGTAAACTCTGTACAGGAGCGTGCGGTTGGACAGGATGTCCTTACAAGCTTAACTCCGGGACAGATGGTTATAAAAATTGTAAATGAGGAACTTGTAAAGCTTATGGGTTCCGAAACCACAGAGATCGCCTTAAAACCGCAGAATGAGATCACGGTCGTTATGATGATCGGTCTTCAGGGTGCTGGTAAGACAACGACAACTGCAAAACTTGCAGGTAAGTTTAAGGCGAAAGGCAGAAAGCCGCTTCTCGTGGCATGTGACGTTTACCGTCCGGCAGCTATCAAGCAGTTACAGGTAAACGGTGAGAAAGTCGGTGTTCCGGTTTTCTCCATGGGTGACAATCAGTCCCCGGTCAATATTGCAAAAGCAGCCATCGAACACGCAAAGAAAGAAGGCTGCAATCTGGTATTCTTAGATACAGCAGGTCGACTCCAGATCGATGAATCTATGATGGATGAGCTTGTGAATATCAAAGAGGCCGTTGATGTTCATCAGTCTATTTTAGTAGTAGATGCGATGACAGGTCAGGATGCTGTAAATGTAGCCGGTACATTCAATGATAAGATCGGTGTAGACGGTGTAATCCTTACCAAGTTAGACGGTGATACCAGAGGCGGTGCGGCATTATCCATCCGTTCCGTCACAGGAAGACCGATTCTCTATGTCGGTATGGGTGAGAAACTTTCCGATCTGGAACAGTTTTATCCGGACCGTATGGCTTCCCGAATCTTAGGAATGGGTGATATCCTTTCCTTGATTGAGAAAGCAGAGTTGGAGGTTGACGAAGCGAAGGCGAAAGAGATGACCCAGAAGCTTCGTAAAGCAGAGTTTGATTTCAACGATTTCCTTGAGCAGACCAACCAGATCAAGAAGATGGGCGGTATGAGCAGTATCTTAGGCATGATGCCTGGTATGAGCCAGCTGAAAGATGTTGAGATCGACGAGAAGTCTATGAATCGTATCGAGGCGATCATTCTTTCCATGACGAAAGAAGAAAGATCCAATCCGAACCTTTTAAATCCGTCCAGAAAGAAACGAATTGCAAAAGGTGCAGGCGTTAATATCGCCGAGGTAAACAGACTTGTAAAACAGTTCGAGCAGTCCAGAAAGATGATGAAGCAGATGTCCGGTATGATGTCCGGCAAGCGCAAAGGAATGGGTGGACTCGGCGGTCTTGGAAACCTTATGGGCGGCAAATTCAAAATGCCTTTCTAAGACAAATTATGGTAAGCAAATGCGATAGAGCATAGCTGATATATTTTTTAGTACAAACACAAATACTTATTTAATTATTAGGAGGATTTTTATCATGGCAGTTAAGATGAGATTAAGAAGAATGGGTCAGAAGAAAGCACCGTTTTATAGAATCGTAGTAGCAGATTCCAGAAGCCCGAGAGATGGCCGTTTCATCGAGGAAGTTGGTTACTATGATCCGAACACAAACCCGAGCACAATCAAATTCGACGAAGAAGCAGCTAAGAAATGGTTAGCAACAGGTGCTCAGCCGACAGAGACTGTTGGTAAGCTCTTAAAGGTAGCTGGTATCACAGAATAATTACGAGGTTTTCTATGAAGGAATTGGTTGAAGTTATCGCCAAAGCACTGGTTGATAATCCAAACGAGGTTGTGGTTACAGAATCCGAGAAAGAAGATGAAATCATTATCGAGCTTAAGGTTGCATCCAATGATATGGGTAAAGTAATCGGTAAGCAGGGACGTATTGCGAAAGCGATCCGTTCTGTAGTGAAGGCAGCTTCTTCCAAGATGGATAAAAAAGTAATCGTTGAGATTCAGTAACAGAAAAGGGCTGCGGTCAGAGTAATTTGATTGCAGCCCTATTTTTAATTTGTTGGAGGTTTCAATGGAAAATTTATTACGAGTTGGTGTGATTACATCCACACATGGTGTACGCGGTGAAGTAAAAGTATTCCCGACGACAGATGACATGAATCGCTTCAAAAAACTGAAGACCGTAATTTTAGATACAGGAAAAGAACATAAGACATTGAATATTGAGAGTGTAAAATTCTTTAAGAATATGGTCATTCTCAAATTCAAAGGTTTTGACAATATCAATGATGTAGAGATGTGGCGCCAGAAGGATCTTTTGATCACAAGAGATCAGGCTGTCAAATTAAGCCCGGATGAAAACTTTATTGTGGATCTGATTGGACTTACTGTTATGACGGATGAGGGTGAAAAACTCGGTGTGATGAAGGATGTACTTCAGACAGGTGCAAACGATGTTTACATTGTAAAGATGGCTGACGGAAAAGAAGTGCTGCTTCCGGCGATCAAAGACTGCATTTTAAATGTAGACCTTGAAAAGGGAGAGATGCTCGTACACGTTCTGGACGGACTGCTTGAT
>JAFOCX010000094.1 GCA_017380975.1 Lachnospiraceae bacterium | reverse complement strand
GAAGAAATGATTCAGAATCATGACGAGAGACCGACTAATTCATTCTTGTATAATCTTGTAATGGATACATATTCTTTTGGATATAACGCTTCAAGTTTTGTAGATATGCCTATTAGTCATAAGGTATTTCTGGCTCAGTTTGATACGATCAAACAGATTGCATCGGAGGAGTCATGTGTGATCATCGGTCGATGTGCAGACTATGCACTGGCAGATTTTCCGAATGTTGTAACAGTATTTATCACAGCGGATGAAGATGTCAAGATCAATACATTAATGGGACGTCATGATATGACAGAAGCTCAGGCGAAGTCATTTATGGCAAAAACAGATAAAAAGAGAGCAAGTTACTATAACTATTATTCGAGTAAACGCTGGGGAGATTCTAAGAGCTACGATCTTTGCATCAATAGCAGCAAGGTTGGATTGGAAGGTGCGATTCGGATCATCAAAGCATTTGCAGAAGAAAAACAGTTATATTTGAAAAAATAGAGATATAAGCAAATGAAACATAGAATTGACGAAATGCAGAAGCGATGGAGTGACCGTGTTCCGGAAGTGGTTGGAAGAAGCAATGCCAGACATTCTGCAGTATTGATCCCATTGATTGAAAAGAACGGGGTAATGGAAGTATTGTTTGAAGTCAGAGCGGCTTCCTTACATAGACAACCCGGAGAAGTATGCTTTCCGGGTGGAGCCTGTGAATCGGATGAATCGCATGAGAAAACGGCGATTCGAGAGACAGCTGAAGAGTTATTGATTCAGGAATCTCAGATTCAAATACTTGCCCCGCTCGATTATCTGGAAACACCCGGAGGTGTCACTGTCTGGACATATTTGGGAAAGATTCAAGAGTATAAAGGGACTTATTCTACAGATGAGGTAGATCATATCTTTACCGTTCCGTTAGATTGGTTTTTAGATAATGATCCGGAACGTTATCAGTGTACCGTACATACCGTGCCGGATGATGATTTTCCATTCCATCTGGTTCCCGGTGGAAGAGAGTATCATTGGAAAAAAGGAAAATACGATGTTTACTTTTACCAGTATCAAGGAGAGATCATCTGGGGGATGACAGCCAAACTGCTGCAGGCATTTGTAAAACTTTACAAAAAGACATTTCATGAATAGAAGAAAAACCGGCATCCACATATTGTGGAGCCGGTTTTTCATGTTTCATTTGAATTATTTTAAAGTAAATGTACCGTTAGTCTCTGTGAAGCTCATGCTGTAAGCCTGAGTCATAGCTTTTACAAGGTACTCTGTATCAAGGGAACCGCCTGTCTCGATGCAGGAGTGCATAGCGAGCTGCGGAAGACCGATATCAACAGTATTTAAAGATACATGAGAAATAGAGATGCATCCTAATGTACCGCCGCCTGCGAGGTCAGAACGGTTGAAGAAGTACTGAAGCGGAACGCCTGCTTTCTTACAGATTGCTGCGAAGATTGCCTGGCTCGCACCGTCAGTAGCATAACGTGTACCGTGTTTGATTACGATACCGCCGTTCATCTTCGGACGATGTGTAGCGTCAGCGTATTCCGGATGGTTCGGATGAACTGCGTGAGCATTGTCTGCAGATACCATGAAGCTGTTTGCAACTGCACTTGCAACTTCAACGCCGAATGCTGCACAGATCTTCTCAACAGTATCCTCTAAGAATGTACCGTTTGCACCCTGTTTTGTGTTGGAACCAACTTCCTCGTTATCAAATACTGCGAATACCGGAACGTTAGCGCTTTCTGTAGCGTTCATGAAACCATGGTAGCAGCCAAATGCACACTGAAGGTCATCGAGAGCTGCAGAAGAGATAAACTCATCGTTTACACCCCACTGGAAACCTTTCTGTCTGATGTTGAGGAAGAGATCATGACCAAGAATCTGCTCTTCTGTAACGCCAGCTGCCTCTGCAACAGCTTTCATGAAGCCACCCTTTGCCTCTTTTAAGCCGAACATCGGGATAGAGTCACATTTCGGATCATATTTGTAACCATCGTTGATATTACGATTCATATGGATCGCTACGTTCGGGATCATCATAAGATCTTTATCAACGTAAACAAGTTTTGTTTCGATACCGTTTTCAGTCTCGATAAGAAGACGGCCGGAAACAGTAAGCGGACGATCCATCCACGGAGCCATGTGGCATCCGCCGTATTTCTCAGTGTTGATTCGGATATAACCATCAGCATTTTCCATTTCAGCGTTTACTTTTACATGGAAAGACGGAGAATCGCTGTGGCTGGCAGACATCATAAAACCTTTGAACGGGATTGTCGGGATACGGAATGCGATGATCGCAGAGCCGTTCTTTGTAACGTAGTACTTTCCGCCTGCTTCCAGATCCCACTCATGGCTCTCGGAGATGCGTTTGTAACCAGCCTCATCAAGCATTTTGCCAAGGTTAGCAACAGCATGGAATCTGCTCGGGCTTTCATCTAAAAATTTTAAAAGTTCTGCATTGTAATTGGACATAATTAAATACCCCCTCCTATTAATCTAACTTATAGTTTACCAGAAGATTCGTATTTCATCAATAAAATATTTGTGATATTTATCGTAATATCATATAATGATAGGGATCCATAAAATATATTTACGATTGCAGGAGGGAATCATGAATAACATCTATAAGATCAAAACT
>JAFOCX010000093.1 GCA_017380975.1 Lachnospiraceae bacterium | reverse complement strand
GATAATTTCTCTACCTGAATCATTACAATCTCCTTCGATTCGATATTCACAATATTGTCACGATTTTAGCATATCATTTGTCAGTTTTCCATGCAAGCAAAAAATGGGGCCTGCCTTTTAAATTGGATGAACTTCCGTTCGTCCTGGTTGACAAGATGAACTTCTCCGGAAAACTGGAAAAGTTCTTAAAACTTATTCCGTACACTGCGATGACTGCCCTGATCTTTCCGGGTGTTTTCACGGTCGATACCGATAAACCGTGGATCGGCATCATAGGTGCACTCACTGCAGGAGTCCTTGCATGGAAACGAAAACCGGTCATGGTCTGTGTGCTGGCAGCCATCGCCGCCGATTTTCTTTTATACTTATTTATTTAATAGGAATCACACATAGCAAAAGCCGAGGAGCGCATCCTCGGCTTTCTTATATCTTCATTCTGTTTGATTCTACCACAGCGGATATACCGGCTTTTCACCGTTTGCCACACGAATGATGGATTCCGCACAGATCAGGCCGCCATTATAGTTCGTCTCGTAAGTGAGCGCAGACACATGCGGCGCCAGAACCGTATTCTCCAGTCCAAACAGCGGATTTTCTTTTGTAACCGGTTCTTTCTCGAACACATCCAGGCTGGCTCCGCTCAGCTTTCCGCCAGCCAGAGCATCGTACAATGCCTGCTCGTCCACCAAAGATCCACGGGCAGTATTGATCAGGTACGCGCCATCCTTCATCTTTTTAATGGTCTCTGCATTGATCAGATGGTGTGTTTCCTTTGTGGATGGAAGATGCAAGGAAACAATATCCGATTTCTCCAACAGTTCTTCCAATCCGGACACCTGCACCTTTCTTTCTTTTGCGGCGTCTTCATTGATAAACGGATCATACGCAAGGATCGTCACGCCAAAACCGGATAATAATTCTGCAAGTCTGCGGCCAATTCGTCCGAATCCAACGAGACCGACTGTCTTTCCTGTCAGCTCACGCATAGAAAAACGACTCCATTTTCCCTCACGGACCGCAGCATCATATCGAGGAAGATTTTTCATCACGGAAAGGATCAAGGTCAATGCAAATTCTGCAACGGCATTGTAATTGGCGATCACGCCCACCTGCAGTCCCATTTCACGCATGGCCTGCAAATCGAAATTATCCGTTCCCACACCAAATCGAGTCACAACTTTTAAGTTCTCGCAGCCTTCCAGCATTTCACGGTCATATTTTTCCGTTCCTGCAATGATCGCGTAAGCATCTTGGATCAATGCTTTCTGCTCTTCTCTGGAAAGGATTCTTCCTGTATCATTGCTGACAATCTCAAAGCCCGCCTCTTTCAACATCTCTCGTGCTTCTTCGCAGATCAATGTGGAATGATGACGTGTCATAAATGCTACTTTCTTTTTCATCGTTCAATTCCCTCGATTTCTGTTTCTTACAAATGAGCCTTGATCTCTGCGATCAGTTTGTCCACATCGATCTGGTCCGGATATGTCGCATCCACATCGATTCGTTCGATCCCGTCGATATGAAACTCGTTCATGCCAAGCTTTTCAAACTTCTCGGCGAATTCTTCACGTGTCATCGTATATTCCAGCGCATCGCCCGGACGCGGCGGATAATGTTCCTGAAGGACATGACCCAGATGACGCAAATGCAGATTATCACGCTCTACATATCGTTTGTAGAATACATCTCCGTCGCCGCCGAAAAATACAAACACAGCCTGACACGGATGTTTTTTCAGCAGTTCCTCCACTGCCGGTTTTGCATCTTCTCTGAAATTATTGACCATGATCAGCGACTGACCGCTTCCAAGGATCGAGTCTGCACAGCGAAGGAGAACCGCGGTCGCAGCCGTATCCATCAAACGTTTCTGTGCATAATTCTCAAATCCGATCACATCAAACAGTTCTTCCTTGATCTCATCCTTTTCCAGAACCGGATATCCCAATGCTCTGCTGAGTTTTCTTGAAAATGTCGTTTTTCCTGATGCAGGCATACCTGCAAGAATAATGAGTTCCATGGGCACCTCCATGCTTTCATCTGCAGTACTTTTTACAGTTTCGCAACAAATGTTTTGGCAGCTTCTGTAATCTTGTCCCACTCTCCTGCTTTGATCCATTCTTTTTTAAACAGACAGCTGGAAACTCCGGCTCCTACCGCTCCTGCTGCCAGATAGTCTGCAACATTATTTCCGTCCACACTGCCAACTGCCAGCAAACGAATATGGCTAAGCGGCGCCACTACATTTTTAATATAAGAAACACCCATATTTCCAACCGGGAATACTTTTACAAAATCTGCACCATAGCGGTGAGCATTGGCGATCTCTGTCGGTGTCAGGGCACCCGGGATCGAAACCATCTCCATCTCGCGTGTGGCACGGATCACTTCTTCGCAAGTATCCGGAGAAATGATGAATTTCGCTCCTGCTCCCTTCGCCATCTCCACCATCTCCACGGTTGTAACGGTTCCTGCACCAAACGCCATGGTATCTCCAAGAGTCTCATTTAACATCTTGATCGTTTTTACGGTGCGTAAACGCTCCTCATGACTTCTCTGGTCAAAGGTAACCTCCAGGAGGTTCACACCGCCTTCATGCAGCGCTCTGGCAAGGTTCACACAATCCTCTTCGTAAACACCGCGAACGATCGCGATCACTTTTTCATCTAAAATTTTCTGTATAATAATATCTCTCATAAAGCCTCCATTTCCGGTTTCAATACCTACCTTCATTTTACCTTTTTCGATTGCTGACGTCAATGAAATATCTTGGGTTCATGCACCTTCTCATTTCTTTCTTATGGGATTTATGGTATGATTAATACAATAGAATTTGACCTTTAAGGGGGGCTATACAATGGCAGCAAAAAAAGTAGGAACACTCATCAAAGAAGCTCGTACCAATGCGGATCTGACTCAGGAACAGCTTGCCCGCAAGATCGCCGGACTGTCTGCTGAGGATATCAGCCTTGCAGAACGCGGCAAAAAGAACCTGACCCAGGATCAGTTAAAACAGATCGCAAAGATCACAGGAGTCACACAGGCCTCTCTGCTCAATGCTGCAAAAGGCACTTCCTCTTCCGCGAAGAAACCGTCTTCTTCCGCTTCCGGTACTTCCTCTAAGACCAGCTACATGGTTACGGCTGAAGAAAAGAAACTGATCCAGCTATACCGAAAAGCAGATTCTGAGACGAAGAAATCGGTTCTCAACCTGTTAAACGTAAAAGCGAATGCAACGGAGATGATCCTGGAAACACTGCTTGGCAATGTACAGAACATCTTTGGCGGTAAATAATATACTCTGTACATACAAAAGAGGATGCCTTGACAGCATCCTCTTTTCTTATTTCTCTAATCGCTTTTCAATCCATGCGATTCCTCTGTACATCAAGGCCGATAAGATACAGAGGATCAATATTGATGTCACCACCAGCGTTAACTGAAACGTCTGGGATCCGTAAATGATCAAGTACCCCAATCCTGCCTTGGCTGCCAGAAATTCTCCGATGATCACACCGACCAGGCACAGTCCTACATTCACCTTCATATTGCTTACGATCATCGGCACCGAACCGGGAAGCAAAACTTTCATCATAACATCCTTCTTTGATCCGCCAAGAGAAGCGATCAATTTTATCTGATCACGGTCCATATTGGAAAAACCGTTGTGCAGCGTCAGGATCGATCCAAACACAGCGACAGAAACTGCCGCGACAATGATCGTTCTTACATTGGCCCCCAGCCAGACGATCAAAATCGGAGCCAGCGCCGACTTCGGGAGACTGTTCAGAATCACCAGATAGGGATCTAAGATTTCAGAAAGTGTCCGGCTGGACCATAACAGAATCGCGCCTCCGATTCCGAGGACAATGACCAGGATGAAACTTACCATCGTCTCCAAAACCGTGATCCCCGTATGATAAACCATGCTTCCATCCCGGATCATCTCCACCATACAGGACATGATTTTTGATGGTGAACTGAAGATAAAATCATTGAGTACACCAATTCTTGCACTCAGTTCCCAGATGCTTAAAAAGATGATCAGAACGAAAACGCGGGCTGCTGTGACCATCCTCCGACGTCGGTTCTGCTTTGCAACATATGTCAATTGTGCCGAAGTTACCTGCTCGTTCATGAAGCACCTCCCTCTCGAAGCACCTTCCATACCTCATTGAAATAAGAAGAAAATTCCGGACAGTTGCGTCGCAGCAGCGGACTGCCCGCATTGTCCGGAAATTTTATAGTTATCGTATCTTTGACCCTTCCCGGCCGTTTTGTCAGTATCAGGATCCGGTCTGCAGCACTGACCGCCTCCGATAAGTCATGAGTGACCAGGATCGCTGTCTTCTTCTGTTCTCGAATGATCGTGCTGATGTCATCACATACGGCAAGTCTTGTCTGATAGTCTAATGCAGAAAACGGTTCATCCAGAAGCAGGATATCCGGCTCCAGTGCCAAAGTTCGGATCAGTGCAGCCCTCTGCCTCATGCCTCCGGAAAGTTCTGACGGTCTGGCATCTGCAAAGTCTTCCAATCCGTAAGTTTCCAGCAGACGTCTCACACGCTCCCTGCCCTCTTCATCAAGATTCCTCTGAATTTCCAATCCCAGGCATGCATTCGAAAAAATCGTTCTCCACTCAAATAAGTGGTCCTTCTGCAGCATATATCCGATTCGCGAATCTCCTGTTTCCATCGGCTTTCCATCGATCAGAACCGATCCTTCGGATGCTTTGAGCAATCCGCAGATCAAAGAAAGCAAGGTGGACTTTCCGCATCCGGATGGTCCGACCACTGCCAGAAATTCACCTGCATGAACAGAAAATGATATATTCGAAAGAGCTTTCGTTTCACCATCCATCGAATGATAAGAATAGCTCAGATCCTTTACTTCCAGTTTTGGTATCATGGACCGCCTCTCAACATCATCGATTTGTTATAAGATATGTCACGATCCCATCACATGTGAAGTCCGGTTTTGCTATTTCTGTCCGGTCACCATCATATAGCGGTTATGCGCGTCTTTGATGCACGCGATCAAAGGCTTCTGCGTAAGTGCAAAGTATCGTTCTTTGATCTCCAGTTCCAGCGCCTTCACATCATCTCGGATGCTTTTTCCGATCAGCATCGATGCAACAAAATTCTTTGTCACTTCCAGGATCGTATTGCAGTCCATGTCCAGTATTCTCCCGCTCTCTCTGTCTAATACCAGACTAATATAAAACTCCCCGTGCAGATTGTAGATCGCATCGTCTTTGCTTGGTTTTGCCTGACCTACCACAAGGATCGTATTTTTCTCATACATATGCATAGTCCTCACTTCCGCCATATTGTCACAATTATAACATTCTAAGACCATTCTTTCCACATTTTTTAAAACTTCATTGACAGAAACCGATCTTTTTATTATGATGGATTCGAACTGAATTTGATTTTTTTATTTAATGGGACTCCTGCCCGGATGTTCCCTTCTTAGATAAGAGCCATGGATCTTTTTTACGGGATTAGTGGGTCTTTTTTTATTTTCGGAGGATACATATGACATTTTACCATGAATTAGATCAGATCATGACACAGGATCTTGGTGGCCGCGGCTTCTTATCCGTACTGCCGTCCAACCCGATCGCAGAGGCTGCTGAAACACTGAAAACTGCTTCCAGAGTTCTTCTCCTTACCGGTGTCCCGGTCCGCCTTGGTGACGGTGTATTTATCGGAGAAACAGACGGTCCTTCCGGCACTGCCAATCTGGCATCTGCATTTACAAATGCCGACGCAGAAGTTCTCGTCGTAACCGATCAGGCTTCCTATCACCTTTTAGAGGAAGCACTCGCTTATCGTGCGCCGAAAGCAAAACTTGCCCTTCTTCCGGAAGAGCACACAGAGGCATTCATTAAGAATTGTATCGCAGAGTTTGCACCGACTCATTTTATCAGTCTGGAACGTCCGGGAAAAGCATGTGACGGACATTACCACAACATGCGCGGAGAAT
>JAFOCX010000092.1 GCA_017380975.1 Lachnospiraceae bacterium | reverse complement strand
CGCTGGTAAAAGAGAAGGAACTTCCGGATCTCTACGAGTACTTAAAGCCGTACTATGAAGCCGGTCTGGATGCGGTGATCGTGCAGGACCTTGGCGTATTTCGTTATGTGCGTGAGCATTTTCCGAAGATGGACATTCATGTGAGCACACAGATGACTGTAACCGGAAAATACAGCGCATCAAAGTTAAAAGAGATGGGAGCAGTGCGAGTGGTGCCGGCCCGTGAACTGACATTGGGAGAGATCCGTGAGATCTATGACGAGACAGGTCTTGAGATCGAGACTTTCGTTCATGGTGCTCTTTGCTATTGTTATTCCGGACAGTGTCTGTTTTCCAGCCTGATCGGAGGAAGAAGCGGAAACCGCGGCCGCTGTGCACAGCCGTGCCGTCTTCCGTTTGATGTGGTTCGTGACGGAAGATATATCAATAAGAAAAATGAAAAATACGTTCTCAGCCTGAAGGATCTTTGCACACTGGACCTGATCCCGGATATTCTGGAAGCCGGAGTATGTTCTCTGAAGATCGAAGGACGTATGAAGAGTCCGAGATATACAGCAGGTGTTGTAAGTATGTATCGCAAATATGTGGATATGTATTTAAAACATGGCCGTAATGGGTATAAAGTAGATCCGGCAGACAAGCGTATGCTCCTGGATCTGTTTGACCGCGGCGGACAGTCTGACGGTTTTTATCGCGTGCACAATGGACGTGATATGGTCGTGTTAAAAGAAAAACCTGCGTTCCGAGAGGGCAATCAAGAGTTATTTGACCGTTTGGACCGTCTGTATGTGGATGCGGTAAAGAAAGAGAAGATTCAGGGAACAGCCTATTTTGAAGTGGGCAAGCCGGCGAGATTAACTCTTACTGCAGAGTTGACAGGAAGAGCCGCTGAAAATGAAACGTATGATACGAAACTTGCAAGTGCAGCCTCCATGATCTGCTGGGTAGACGGTGATATCGTTGAGGAAGCGAAGAATGCTCCGATGGACGAAGCAAGGATCCGCAGGCAGTTGATGAAGACCGGAGATTCACCGTTTGAGTTTGAAAAACTCGATATTACCATCAAAGGAAACATTTTTGTACCGGTTCAGGCGTTAAATTCCATGCGACGTGAGGCATTGGAGGGCCTTGAAAAAGGTTTGCTTCAGGGACATAAGCGTCAGGTGGAAGATCCGGAGGAAGATGGTTCTAACCTGAAAGCACTTACAAGATGTACGATGCAGTCTGCAGATACAATGGAAGAGCAGAAGAAAGAATTTGCAGCCCTTGTCAACAGCAAAGAGCAGTTTGAAGCCGCTTTCGGTCGTATGGCAGAGTGGATCGAATCCGGAGCAAACGCTTCTTATGGCATTTATCTGGCATCTGAGGAATTTGACGCAAACGGTTGGAAAACACTGGCAGATCGATGTCATGATGCAGGTATCTCCTGTTATCTGATGCTTCCGAGAATTTTCCGCACTCATGCAGAGCGTTATTTCCTTAAAAATCTGGAACTGCTTAAAAATGCAGGCTTTGATGCTTTTGGTGTGGCAGCAATGGAGGAGCCGGGCTTTATGCAGAAATACGTTCCGGGTGCAAAGTTATTCTTTGATCATGGCATGTATACATTCAACTCTGTGGCTTCCGGAATGATGGATGAGTATGGCGCAGACAGAAAAACGATTCCGGTAGAGTTAAACGGTCGTGAGATCACAGAGCGCGGAGGCAATGATGAGATGATCATTTATGGTTATCTTCCGATGATGGTTTCTGCAAACTGTATTAAAAAGACGACAGAAGGCTGTACAGGAAAACCGGAGCTTCTCTTCTTAAAAGACAGAAAAGGAAAAGAGATGCCGGTACGCAATCAGTGCCGCTTCTGTTACAATACGATTTACAATGAAAGTCCGATGTCTCTTCTGGGATTATCGGAGGAAGTGGAGAGATTTGAGCCATCCGTTCTTCGCCTGAACTTTACTATCGAAGACCGGATCGAGACAGAAAAAATCCTGACTGCATTCCATGCAGAATATATGGAGGGCAGAAAAGCAGCTCCATTGGCAAATTTCACCCGCGGACATTTTAAACGCGGTGTAGAGTAGGTGATAGATTGACAAATCTGATCGTGGAGATTTCCAGGTATCTGATTATTTTACTGATCGCGATTTACACGTATTACAACTTCCGGTTCTTCTCTATGAAAAATGAGGAGGACCGGAACTATGCATGCAGCAGACAGCTGGTCTGTATGTTTATGCTGCATTTTCTGGCGAATCTGCTGATCGTGCTGAATACAAAGTCAGAGGAACTGATTTTGTTTTATGGCATGCAGGTGTTGTTTTTTGTATGCTATCTGTCGTTGTCAAAGTTTTTTTATAAGAAAATATCAAGACTGCTGTTAAATAACATCTGTATGCTCCTTGGTACCGGATTTATCATTTTGACCAGATTAAATCCGGAACGTGCCATGCGGCAGTTTCTGATCGTGGTCGTATCCGCGGTTGTGACATGGATCATTCCGTTTATCATTGACCGGGTGTGGCAGTTGGTAAAACTCGCATGGCTTTACGGTATTCTGGGGGTACTGATCCTGGCATTTGTCTGTATCGCAGGAAACACTTCTTTTGGTGCACAGCTAAGCCTTACGGTCGGCGGTATTTCAGTCCAGCCGTCAGAATTTGTGAAGATCAGTTTTGTGTTCTTCGCTGCAGCCAGACTATACCGGTCAACGAAGTTTAAAGATGTGGCGATCACGACTGTGATCGCAGCGCTTCATGTGGTGATCCTGGTATTATCCAGAGATCTGGGAAGCGCGTTGATCTTCTTTATCACGTATTTATTCATGTTGTTTGTGGCAACGTCCAACTGGCTGTATCTGGGAGCCGGAGTAATGAGTGGTTCTGCAGCAGCTGCAGCAGCGTACAATCTGTTTTCTCACGTGCGCCGTCGTGTGGAGGCATGGAGAGATCCGTGGGCCGATATTGACGATAAAGGATATCAGGTGACACAGGGACTGTTTGCTATGGGAACCGGAGGCTGGTTTGGTCTTGGACTGTATCAGGGTATGCCGCAGAAAATACCGGTTGTGGATAAGGATTTTGTGTTCGCTGCCATTTCCGAGGAACTGGGAGTGATTTATGCACTCTGTCTTTTATTCATCTGTGTGGGATGCTTCATGCAGTTCATGATCATAGCAGTTAAGATGCAGGCGATGTTTTATAAACTGATCGCATTTGGATTAGGGATCATGTACATTACACAGGTATTTTTAACAGTTGGAGGAGTTGTGAAATTTATTCCGTCCACTGGAGTGACCCTTCCGTTTGTCAGTTACGGCGGCAGTTCTGTCCTGGCAACGTTTGTTTTGTTTAATGTTATTCAGGGGCTCTATATTTTGAAACGGACGGAGGAGGAAGAATATGAAGAAGGCTAAACCAAATCCGAAAGCCAACCGGAATATTCTCCTCATCACTTACCTGATCGTGGGATTATTCATCGGAATGAGTGTGTACCTTGGATATTTCATTCAGGTTCAGAGTGAGGATGTGATCAACAATCCTTACAACAGTGCCAGATTAAATAGTTTCGAAGAGCGGGTTGTGAGGGGAAAGATCCTTTCCGATGACGGTTCGATTTTGGCAGAGACGATTATCTCGGAAAATGGTACAGAGACGAGAAACTATCCGCAGGGAGATTTGTTTTCTCATGTGGTCGGATATTCATCCATGGGAAAGACAGGTATAGAATCATTAGCAAATTATTATTTGCTGAGTTCTCATATCAATCCGTTTACGAAGGCAATGGATCAGCTGGCAGATAAAAAGAGTGACGGAGATACGGTTGTAACGACACTGGACAAAACCATGCAGAGCATTGCGTATGAAGCACTTGGTGATCGAAAGGGAGCCGTGATCGCCATGGAACCGGGCACCGGAAAAGTTCTTGCAATGGTATCAAAACCAACGTTTGATCCGAATCTGATCGATGAACAGTGGGAAGATCTGGTAAACGGAGACCAGACAGAAGCACGTCTCTTAAACAGGGCAACTCAGGGGTTATATCCGCCGGGATCAACTTTTAAGATCATAACAGCGCTGCAGTATATGAGAGAGCATCCGGGTATGTATAACGATTATCGCTTTGGCTGCGACGGAATCTATGAGTTTCAGAGATTTACCATTCAGTGTTATCACAAAACGGCTCATGGTGAGCAGGACTTTGAGGCGGCTTTTGCGAATTCCTGCAATGGTGCTTTTTCATCCCTTGGACAAGAATTGGATCTTACAGGTTTGAAACATCTTTCGGAACAGTTATTGTTTAATTGCGAACAGCCGATTTCCATCCCATATAGCAAGAGTATGTATGTGATGGAGGACGGGGCGAAAGAATGGGAGATTGCCCAGACTGTGATCGGTCAGGGCAGCACATTGATGACGCCAATGCACAATCTGATGCTCACTTCGGCGATTGCTAATGGCGGTATGCTGATGCAGCCGTATTTGATCGAACGTGTGGAAAATATAAACGGAGAAATCGTAAAACAGTTTATGCCGGCTCAGTATGGGGAATTGATGACGGCAACGGAGGCAAAAGGACTTCAGATTCTGCTTGAGCGGGTGGTGACGGACGGAACCGGATCTGCTTTGCGCACAGAAGCATACTCGGTCGCAGGTAAGACCGGATCGGCAGAGTTTGAAAAAGGAAAAGAAACGCATGCCTGGTTTGTGGGCTATGCACCGGCGGAAAATCCGGAAATTGCGGTCTGCGTGATCGTAGAAGAGGGTGGTTCCGGCGGTAAGGCAGCAGCTCCCATTGCAAGGCAGATGTTTGATGCATATCTTTTACATTAAGGGGGATTACAGATGAAAAGCATCGGTATCAAAGATTTTATGAACTACAAATATCCAACCGGTATTACGGTTGCACCGGATGGAAAACACGGCGCGTTTGCAGTTGTGACTGTAAATGAAGCGGACAACAAATATGATTCTTGTCTGTGGCTCATGGACATGGAATCCGCATCTTACAGAATGCTGACAAGCGGAAAGAATGAACGTAAGTTCATCTGGCTGAACTCCGAAGAGATTTTATTTGTAGCCAACCGAGATAAGACGTATGCAGAGAAGATCAAAAACGGTGAAGAGTGGACATGCTTTTACAAGATGAACATTCATGGAGGCGAGGCAGAGTTTGCATTTGCAGTTCCGCATTTTGTGACAGCCATGAAGCTCGCAGAGGATAAGCTTATCCTTACGATCGCATACGACTACAGCCGCCCGGATTTTGCTTCTATGGATGCAGCAGCCAGAGCGGAAGCTGTGAAAGCCTGGAAAGAAGAGATGGATTATGAAGTCTTTGATGAGCATCCGTTCTGGGCAAACGGCATGGGTGTGGTAAATAAGAAGAGAATGCGTCTGGCTGTTTATGACATGATGAGTCAGAAGACAGAGATCATCAGTCCGGATTACGAGAATGTGGAGAAATTCTGGGTTGAGGGTGATTCTGTTCTTTACACAGGAAATCTCTATACTGAGAAAAGAGACCAGTACCAGGGACTGTACCGCATTAGTCTTGCGGATGGAAGTCGTGAAACACTGGTTCCGCAGGGCAATATGAGAGTGGACTATGCTTGTGTGATGGATGGAAAGGTTCTGTTCCTCGGTTCTGATATGGAATTATACGGAATCAATGAAAATCCGGAGCTTTACGCGATTGAAGACAATGAGATCAACTTTGTCGCAGAGTTTGATACAAGTGTGAAAAACTCCATCGGCTGTGACTGTAAGTTTGTGGATGGTCCGGGAATCGTGCATGATGAAGATTATATTTATGCGATCGTAACCTTGAGAAAACAGAGTGTGATCGCGAAAATCGACAAGCATGGCGTTATGACTTTGATCAATGATCGTCAGGGCAGCGTGCACGCGATCGATGTAAATGACGGCAACCTGTATTTTGCAGGCGCCCGTGATCTGGGAATTACCGAGATCTATGCTCTTGAAAAAGGTGCAGACGCAGGTGGAGAAAAGAAACTTACTTCTTTTAATGATGAGATCCTTTCTGAATCCAACGTTTGCCCGATTGAAGAATTTACATTCTATTATAAAGATGTGGAATTAGACGGTTATGTGATGAAACCGGCTGATTTTGACCCGAACAAAACTTATCCGGGTATTCTGACCGTTCATGGCGGTCCGAGAACGACATTTGGTCCGACCTTCTTCCATGAGAGTCAGATGTTTGCAAATATGGGATATTTCGTATTCTTTACAAACCCGGTGGGCAGCGATGGACGAGGAAATGTATTTGCAGATCTGATCGGACGTTACGGCACGGTGGATTATGACAATCTGATGGCATTTACCGATGAAGTGCTGAAGAGATATCCGCAGCTGGATGAAAAACGACTCGGCATGATGGGCGGAAGCTACGGCGGATTTATGGCGAACTGGATCATTGGCCAGACCGATCGTTTTGCTGCAGTGGTTTCTCAGAGAAGTATCTCCAACTGGATCACACTGAGTATGACAACCGACATTGGCTTTACATTTGATATCGAGCAGGTTGCAGGTGATCCGTGGAACAATCTGGAGAATATGTGGATGCAGTCTCCGCTGAAATGGGCACACAGAGCGAAAACACCGACATTGTTTATCCAGTCTGATCAGGACTACCGCTGCTATATGGCTGATGCGCTCCAGATGTTCACAGCTCTGAAATATTATGGTGTAGAAGCAAGAATGTGCCTGTTCCATGGTGAAAACCATGAACTTTCCCGTGCAGGAAAACCGAAGCACCGTGTACGTCGTTTGACGGAGATGGTGAACTGGTTTGAGAAATATCTGAAGGCAGAATAAACACCCCTGAATTGAAATCAGTGGTTGCAAATATCTTTAAAAAGAAGTATACTATCATCAGTTAGACAAACACACCTAGGGAGGCAGTGCGCCATCCTAATGTTTAGGAGGGATCGCGATGATAGAAGCAACAAGCTGTGGCGGTGTGGTTATATTCAGAGGTAAGATTCTGGTACTTTACAAGAATTACAAAAACAAGTACGAAGGATGGGTTTTGCCGAAAGGAACTGTGGAACCGGGCGAAGAGTATAAAGAGACAGCCCTTAGGGAAGTGAAAGAAGAAACAGGTGTATCTGCTCAGATCATCAAGTACATCGGAAAGAGTCAGTATTCTTTCAATACCCCACAGGATACCGTGGAGAAAGACGTCCATTGGTATCTGATGATGGCAGACAGTTATTACAGTAAACCACAACGAGAGGAATATTTCGTTGATTCCGGCTACTATAAGTTTTATGAGGCCTATCATCTCTTAAAGTTCTCCAACGAAAAACAGATCTTGGAGAAGGCCTACAATGAGTATCTGGATTTGAAACGGAGTAACCTCTGGGGCAACAGAAAATATTTCTAGCATGATTAAGAACCCCTGGCGAAAGCAGGGGTTTTTAATGTATAGGAGGATAACATGAGGATCATTGATGCACACTTTCATTTTTGCCCGGGATATGGACATTTTGATGAACTCGCGGTAAAGGCAGAGCATGTAAACACAGCAGAGCATTTAAAGGAGACATATAAAGAACTTGGCATCGTCGGCGGAGTTGTTATGGGAAATCGCGGAATGGAGCCTGAAAAACACAATTATCCTGAGTTTATGCGTTATTGTATCGGAATTGACAGAAGCTACATGGCAGAACACAAATTATCGGATGCCTATGATCTTGTGGAAGCAAATCTGAAACGAGAGGAATGTGTCGGTATCAAGCTGTATCCGGGATACAACAAACTCTACATCACAGATGATGCATATGAGCCGATCTATGATCTCGCAAAGGAGTACAAGAAGCCGGTAGCCGTACATATGGGCCAGACGGCAGGTTCCAACGCATATTTAAAATACAGCCATCCTCTGACCATGGATGAAGCAGCTGTGCGTCATAAAGAGGTGCAGTTTGTCATGTGTCATTTCGGTAATCCGTGGCTGATGGATGCGGCAGCAGTTGTAGATAAGAATGAGAACGTGGCAGCCGATCTTTCCGGACTTCTGGTTGGCAAGGTCGATCTTCCTGCATTGATGAAAAAACAGAAACTATATCTGGATACGGTGAAAACATGGATTTCTTATTGTGACAACTATGACAAGTTCATGTTTGGTACCGATTGGCCCCTTGCCAATTACAAAGATTACATTGAACTTACAAAGTGGCTGATCCCGGAAGAAAACTGGGACAATGTATTTTATAAAACTGCAGAACGTGTTTATCATTTAAAGGGCATCTGGAAATAGATGCTCTTTTTTGGTCTGAAAAGTATAAATAATTTGATAAAAACTTTAATGCATAAAAGTTTAAAAGTTTAAAGTTATTGGGTATTGACGCGGTGGCGAAATGGTGGTACAATCGGTCTTGTTCAAGGAACAATGAATGTGCAGAAGCACATCCGATTAATAAATACATAGACAGGAGATTTATACTATGAAGAAATCAACAAAACTCGTATCCCTGATCCTCGCAGGTGCTATGGCACTTTCTATGACTGGATGTTCTTCCAAACCGGCAGAAACAACAGCCGCTGCTACAACTGTGGCAGAGACAACAGCCGCAGCCGCTGATACAACAGCAGCCGCAGCAGACGGCGAAACATATAAGATCGGTGTTCTTCAGCTCGTACAGCACGCGGCTCTGGATCAGTCGAATGAAGG
>JAFOCX010000091.1 GCA_017380975.1 Lachnospiraceae bacterium | reverse complement strand
CGCTACTGGTGGTTATGGTAATGCATACTTCTTGTCAACTAACGCTATGGCTTGTAACTGTAGTGCTGCTGTGGCTTGTTACCGCAAGGGTGCATGGTTTGCTAACCCTGCATATGTGCAAATTCACCCAACCTTTTAATCCCTGTTCAAACATGGCTGTGAAGTACTCCTGTCCTCCCTCCATGCCCATGTTATCCATAAAATAAGCTGCTAACGGATAAGCCGGAGCTGCAACACCCGGATCAGCCATACCAACCTGACCTGCATACTTCGCATCTGTTAACTCCTCAAAAGTTTTCGGTGCCTCATCAGCGGAATATACATCATTTCTATATACAAGCACGCCTGCCGCATGAGTCCCTGTAGGATAGAAGCATTTATTTTCCGGAACCAGTGTTTTGGAGAAATCTGTCAGATTCTCTGCATTCTCAATTTCGAAATCCGTCATCAATTCTCCTTCTTTGGAAAGATTGTACACATCATACATAGAATCAATCCAAACCACATCCCACTGTGGGTTGCCCTTTTCGGCTGCAATACGGGACATTGTCTCAGCACCATTGCCGGACACCACTTCTACATCATATCCCGTCGCTTCTTTGAACATGTCCGGAATCACTGCATCGAAATCATTTAAATATACGACAAGCGGTTTTTCCTGTTCCGCTGTTCCTGCCTCTTCATTTACTGTCGTTTGAGCTGCTGTGATTTGAGCTTCTGTTACTTCTGTTTCATTAGTACTACATGCTGTTAGTGCCATCATCGCTGCGGCAGATACAAATAATACCTTTTTTAAATTATGTCTCATTTTGTTACACTCCTTTTTAACCACTTGTTAAACTAACTATTTCTTACAAATAAAGTATAGGTTCGACGTGTAAAATCTAAAATACAAGGTACGTGAAATTTAGGTCAAATAAATGCAAAAAATCTGAGCATCAGGAATCCCCAACACTCAGATTTGATGGCTTTACTTATTCATTTTTGTCTCAGTCTTTTTATGAAACCAAAACAACTCTCCGTTTTCCGGTTCAAAACCGATCCCAAACAGTTCTTCATTTCCAATTTCATATGGAACTTCTCTTTGAATCACACTGATATTTGTATTCTCTTCTAAATATCGAATCGATAAAATGATCATCTCAATTACCAAAATAATTCTTAATATACAAATGATCCTTACATGGATCTTCTCTCTCCGATATCCATGCCTCCATGGGTGATACGGTTTATAAACGTACTTTTTCAGACAAACTCCTTTCCGCACTCTCCAAATACCTTGCAATGATTGTATCACATTTAAACTTAAAAAACAGCCTCATATTTCTATGAGGCTGCCATATTCCGGTCTTTACCGGTCATTTGTTTCGTCCGTATGATTGACAGATCCATTGGTTGTTCCCTCAACAATTCCATCTGTCACATTGTCGATGCCTCGTTCCACATCGTTCACCATGTCATTTAAGATACCGCTGGTTTCTGTCATCTGGGCAGTTGTTCCCGCAGTGCTTCCGGAAGTACTGCCGCTGTTATCATTTCTTCCACAGGCAGCGACAACACTGACAACGGATGCCAGCATTGTGATCAAGGCCAAACGTTTGATTTTTCCCATAAAAAATTCTCCTTTCTAACCCTATTATGTACGTCAGAAAGGAGAATATTCATCTTAGCCGATCACGTCGGACATATCATACATACCTGCACCTTTTCCTGCAAGGAACTTCGCAGCCTGGACAGCACCTTTACCAAAAATAGCTCTGGAATATGCTGTGTGATTGAATGTGATCACTTCATCCTGGCCTGCAAAAATAATATCATGCTCACCAACAATAGTACCGCCGCGAACAGCCTGGATACCGATTTCCTTCTTATCACGTTTCACGCGCTCAGAAGTTCTGTCGTATTTGTAGTGGTATGCATTGTCCAGACTCTCGTTGATAGAGTCTGCTAATGCGATCGCTGTACCGCTCGGTGCATCCAGTTTACGATTGTGATGTTTTTCAAGAATCTCGATATCGAAACCGGCATCTGCCAGGATCGGAGCTACATCTTTTAATACTTTTAAAAGAAGGTTAATACCAACGGACATGTTTGCAGATCTTAATACTGCAGTTGTCTCGGATGCATTTTTTACATGAGCAAGCTGTTCCTCAGAAAGACCTGTTGTACAAAGTACTAACGGAGTTTTTGTTGCCTCACAGTATGCAAGCACACCGTCTGTCGCTTTTGCAACGGAGAAGTCGATCACGACATCTGCCTGCGGACATTCTTCCAGTGTCTTATATACAGGATAACCAGCCTGAATTTCTGTATTCATATCTACGCCTGCTACGATCTCAATGGCTTCATCATTTGCGATAATGTCTGTGATCACGCGTCCCATTGCGCCGCCGCAGCCGTTCATAATTGCTTTTACCATCATTTGCCTCCGCAAAAATTATTTCATAAGACCGAAATTGATAAGCTCTCTTCTCAGAATTTCCTGATGAGCCGGTTCCATCTCTGTAAGCGGAAGTCTCGGAGTACCAACATTTTTACCCATAAGGTTTAATGCGGCTTTTACCGGGATCGGGTTTACTTCGCAGAACAGAGCATCGATCAGCGGAAGTGCTTTTAACTGAAGCTTTCTGCTGGCTTCGATGTCACCCTTGAAGAATAATTCACAGATATCATGTGTCTCTTTCGGTGCCACGTTGGAAAGTACGGAGATAACACCCTTTCCGCCAAGTGCTAACAGCGGTACGATCTGATCGTCGTTACCGGAGTATACATCTACGCAGCCGTCAGCCAGATTCATAAGCTGTGCGATCTGGGAGAAGTTTCCGCTCGCCTCTTTTACTGCTACGATGTTTTCTACATTTTTGCAAAGATCAACAACAGTAGCCGGAGCAATGTTCATACCAGTTCTGGACGGAACATTGTAAAGAATGGACGGGATCTTTACGGAATTTGCGATCGCTGTAAAATGTGCCTTTAAGCCATTCTGAGTTGCTTTGTTATAGTACGGAGATACTAAAAGAAGACCGTCTGCACCTAATTTCTCAGCTTCAACAGAAAGATGGATCGCATGTGCTGTGTTGTTGGAACCTGTGCCTGCAACTACCGGAACACGGCCTTTCACTACGTCACATGTAAATTTAATCGCAGACAGCTGCTCCTCGTCGGACATCGTTGCTGCTTCGCCTGTTGTACCTGCAACTACGATACAATCAATGCTTCCTGCAATCTGATCTTCGATCAGTTCTTCAAATTTGTTAAAATCAATTTCACCGCTTGCTTTAAATGGTGTTACGATCGCGGTACCCGCACCTGTGAAAATGCTCATGTTAATTCCTCCTATGTAGCATAACAAATAATATTTCTTTTTAACAATAAAAAAGAGCTGGCACACACAAGATGTCAGCTCCTAAATCGTCATCATCAGTAGCGTCGGCTTGACCTCTGCTCTTCTTTTTATCAGATTTTATGGTATCATTTTTCCCATGAATTGTCAATCTTTATGTTATCTCTTCAAAGCATTAAATTGTTATTCGCAGCACTCCAGTTTGCTCACGGACACTTCGTATGCAATACGCTTCTCACACTCGGTTTCACTGAGTTTTTTCGTATATTCCCGGCTCTGTACGCGTCCCCAGATCATGACTCTGGTACCGACTGTAAAACCGGAGGCAAATCTGGCATTTCTTCCCCATGAGATACAAGGAATGTAATCAGATTTCCCATATGGACGATTGACAGCCACCAGAAGATCTGCAATCTCGCGGCCTAACGGTGTCTTTCTATAAATCGGTTCTTTGCATATGTATCCATCCAGGAAAATCTGATTCGTTTTTGTGTAGTCGGTAAATTCTTCCATAAAATTCAATTCACGTACAAACACAGAGAGTACCAGACGATTCTTGGTTCCCTCATGGCGATTGTATGAGCGAAATTGTCCGGTCGCCTCGATCGTGCATCCTCTGTAATCTCTGTTTACATCGATCAGCCGCTCTGATACCAGCAGCGGAATGATATCTGCCTGCTCGCTGAGACGATTTACCAACAGATCCACCTGGTAGAACCCTTCTCCGTAGACAGCATGGCTGAACGTAAATTCTGATGCAATTGTTCCGATCACGGTTACTTTGTTATTTTCCATTCCTTTTTCTGACATTGTATTTCTCCTTTTTATTCGATATTGATGTTGCCCGGTTTTCCGGCCTGCTAATATATGTATGCCGGTCAGAAATATGTTAGAACTAAAAAATGAAAAATATTCTGATTTTCTCCTGCGTTCCTGCATATGATATCTGCAATGGAGGATGCTATGAAATCATGTATACCGTATTTTAAACCAATTATAGGCTCTTATATTAATGATGAAATGTCTGTCTATGCTGCACAGGCTTCCTTTTTTATGATTCTGGCAGTATTCCCTTTCTTTATGCTTCTGCTGTCTATGATCGACTGGATCCCGCTGCTGCAGGAATCGGATCTTTTAGAAGGCGTCGTCGACCTTCTGCCTGATAACCTGGATCCACTGGCGATTACCATTATCCATGATGTGGAACGTTCGGCATCTCCTGCTCTGCTCTCGGTCAGCGCATTGGCAGCCATCTGGTCTTCCTCAAAAGGAATGCTCAGTATCGAACGAGGATTAAACCGGGCGTACGGGATCGAAGTGACAAGGAACTATTTTGTTCGCAGACTGGTCTGCAGCGGATATACGCTATTGTTCACTTGTTTCTGTGCGGTCAGTCTTATCTTTTTCGGTATCGGCTCCGTTTTCATGGTATTCTTTTTCATTTTGGTCCTTTATGTGGTTCTTCCTTATCGGAAACAGAATATCGTTCACCAGCTTCCCGGCACACTGTTTACCACGATCGGATGGGCTCTGTTTTCGTGGGCATTCTCTTTTTACTTTCGCAACTTTACAAAGTTCATCCCCACATACGGAAGCCTGACTGCTGTCATTCTTTTGATGCTGTGGCTGTATTGGGGAATCTGTATTTTATTCATCGGAGCGGAGATCAATGCAGTTTCCGGACTTGAACGTACAAAAAACTCCCGGTAATGATCAAACCGGGAGTTTTCATGATCTTGTTATTTCGCAAGCATCATACGGTCATTGGCAAATTCTTCACCGCTGTGCTCTTCAAATTTCTTAAGAAGGTCTTCCACCTGAAGATTCTTTTTCTCTTCGCCCTCTACATCATAGATCACGCGTCCTTCGTGCATCATGATCAGGCGGTTTCCATACTGGATCGCATCTTTCATGTTATGGGTTACCATCAATGTTGTCAGATTCTGCTCATTAACGATCTCATCTGTCAGTTCCAGTACCTTTCTGGCTGTCTTCGGATCCAGCGCTGCTGTATGCTCGTCAAGAAGCAGCAGTTTCGGTCTCTCTAATGTCGCCATAAGAAGTGTAAGAGCCTGTCTCTGTCCGCCGGAAAGCAGTCCGACTTTACTGGTCATACGGGTCTGTAAGCCAAGATCGAGTCTGGTCAGTGCCTCTCTGTAGAAGTCCATTTCCTCATTTTTGATATGCCAGGAAAGGCCACGTTTTTGTCCGCGTCGAAGTGCAAGCGCAAGGTTTTCCTGAATCTGCATGCCGGCTGCGGTACCGCGCATCGGATCCTGGAATACACGGCCGATATACTGGGCACGCTTATGTTCCGGTTCTCTGGAAATATTGACACCGTCAATTTCAATCTTACCGGAGTCGATCGGGTACACACCGGCTATCATATTCAACATGGTTGATTTTCCGGCACCGTTACCACCGATCACAGTTACGAAATCGCCCGGTTTCAGATGAAGGTTAATGCCCTGAAGAGCCTTTTTCTCATTGATCGTACCTTTATTAAATGTTTTTCTAACGTGGGAAATTGTTAACATTATGCTTCATCCTCCTCTACGGTTTCGGAATAATCATGCTTCGCATGGTATTTCGCCATGAATACCGGAATGCTGAGGGCTGCTGCCACGAACAGTGCTGTGAACAGGTTCATATCGTTGGTGTTGAGACCAAAATCGAGTACGATCGCACGGATCAGGAAGTATACCACTGCACCTACTACAACGGAAGAAAGTTTCAGGCCAAAGTTGATCGCTTTGCTGAATAACACTTCACCGATTACGATCGCTGCGAGACCGATTACGATCGCGCCTCGGCCCATATTGATATCCGCATATTTCTGATTCTGGCAAACCAGAGCACCGGATAACGCTACCAGACCATTGGCAAGCATTAATGCGATCAGTTTCATACGGTTTGTATCAACGCCAAGAGCACGGATCATGAGTTCGTTGTTTCCTGTTGCACGCAGTGCGCTTCCAAGCTCTGTACCAAAGAACCAATATAATCCCCAAACGATCAGGATTGCCACGATAACACCTACGATCATTGCAGACTGTGCCTGAGTGATCCCGAGTTTGTCACCTACACCGGAGATCAGTGTCTCTGTTTTTAATAACGGGAGGTTACTTTTTCCGCCCATGACACGCAGATTCACGGACCAAAGAGAAATCTGAGTCAGAATACCAGCTAAGATCGCCGGGATTTCAAATACTGTATGCAAGATACCGGTTGCAGCGCCTGCCGCCATACCGGCAAGCGCTGCGATCACAAGTGCCAGGATCGGATTCATACCAAAGTTGATGATCAGTGTTGCACAGACACAGCCGCCAAGTGCAAAACTGCCGTCTACCGTCAAATCTGAGATATTTAATAATCGATATGTAATATATACACCAAGTACCATGATTCCCCACAGTACACCTTGGGCTACCGCGCCCTGTAATGCTACGAAATTCATATGTATCCTCCATCACATTCAGATAGCCAGACAGGAGTTTTGTACTCCTATCTGGCCTTCATTGTTATCTTATGACTTTAAATAACGCGTTTCCAATCATTATTCCACGATCACTGCGTTTTCAAGTCCGGAAATATCGATTCCGAGTGCATCAGCTGTTGTCTTGTTTACAGTCAGTTCACAGCGCTCTGCCGGAAGATAACCGATCGGCATAGCTGCTACATCAGCACCATTTACAAGGATCTCGATTGCCTGCTCACCAGCCATGTAACCTAACTCAAAGTAGTCGATACCATATGTTGCAAGACCTCCGGCCTGAACCATGCCTGCCTCACCAACGATACACGGAATGTTGTTGTCGCTTGCAACCATCGCTACAGTCGCCATACCGGCTGCGATCACGTTATCTGTCGGAGTGTAGATAACATCTACTTTTCCAACCATAGATTCAACGACTGTCTGGATCTCATTGGAACCCGGAACTGTGAATTCTTCATATTTCAGACCAATCGCGTCACAAGCTTCTTTTGCCATTGCAACCTGAATCTCAGAGTTGCTTTCTGCGGAACAGTACAGGATACCTACTGTATTTGCTTCCGGAAGGATCTGATGTAAAAGATCGATCTGCTCTTTTACCGGTGTTAAATCGGATGTACCGGATACGTTTACGCCCGGGTTTGTATTGTCATTAACAAGTCCGGAAGCTGCCGGATCTGTAACAGCAGTTAAAAGAATCGGAATATCTTCTGTAACGCCTGCCACTGCCTGTGCTGCCGGTGTTGCGATCGCAAGGATCAGATCATTGCCGTCGTTTACCAACTTCTCAGCGATTGTCATACAGTTTACCTGCTCACCGGATGCATTCTGCTGATCTGCCTCGTATTTGATACCTGCGTCGTCAAGTGCTGCAAAGAAACCTTCATTCGACTGATCCAGAGCCGCGTGCTGTACGAGCTGAAGAACACCGATCTTATATGTTTCGCCGTCTGCTGCGGCTGCTGTTGTATCAGCGGCTGCGGCTGTTGTCTCTGCCACAGTTGTAGCAGCGGCTGTTGTT
>JAFOCX010000090.1 GCA_017380975.1 Lachnospiraceae bacterium | reverse complement strand
TGCTGGTAACCAACGTTGGAGCGAATGCGCTGTTTGGTGCCATTTCGGGTTCTGCATCTGCTGCCGCCGCCGCAGTCGGAAGCATGGTTCGGGCGGGTGAAGAAGAGCAGGGGTACGATGCTGCGATCTGTGCAGCAACCAATGCAGCTTCTGCACCGTCCGGTCTCCTGATCCCTCCATCCAATGCGTTGATCACGTACTCTCTGGCGGCAGGCGGAACCTCCGTGGCAGCCTTGTTCATGGCTGGTTATGTTCCCGGTATCATCTGGGCAGTCATGTGCGCAGGGATGGCGATCGCAATTTCCATAAAGTATGGTTACAGAGGAGTTCCTGGAACATTTGACTGGAATAGGCTGCTTCGTGCCACCTTTGCCGCGATTCCATCCTTGTCGTTGATCATTGTTGTGATCGGGGGTATTGTGGCCGGTATTTTTACAGCCACAGAAGGATCCGCCATCGCAGTGATCTATGCATTGGTCCTTGGGATTTTATATCGAAACATTACTCCGGAATCTTTCTGGAAAATTGTCGTAGACAGCGCCAAAATGTCCGGAATGGTCGTATTCCTGATTGGTGTGTCGAATATTCTCGGCTGGGTCATGGCATTCACGCAGGTTCCCCAGGCAGTTTCTGCGGTTCTGCTGGGGATAACAAACAATAAATATGTGATCCTTCTGATTATGAATGTGATTTTGCTGGTTGCAGGCACGTTTATGGATGTAACACCTGCGATCTTGATCTTTACACCGCTGTTTCTTCCCATCGTGAAAACCTTTGGCATGCATCCGGTTCAGTTTGGCTTGATCCTTGTATACAATCTTTGTATCGGAAACATTACACCTCCGGTGGGAAATACGCTGTTTGTCGGAATTAAAGTGGGAAATACAACGCTGGGACGCGTGATTCCATACATGCTGCTGTATTATGGAGCAATTTTGGCAGGGCTTTTGCTCGTAACGTATGTACCGATGGTGAGCCTGGGGCTTCCGATGGCAGCAGGTCTGATCTGATTTCAATATACTTTTTTCTTCAAATGGTCAGAAATATGATATAATCACCGTAGAGGTGAATGCATATGTATACAATGGATGATTTAAAGGAAATTATGACCAGACTCCGTGCCAAGGACGGCTGTCCGTGGGACAGTGTTCAGACCCATGAGTCTATGAAACGATATATTGTAGAGGAAACTGCGGAAGTGCTGCAGGCGATCGACAATCAAGATCCGGATAATCTTTGTGAGGAACTGGGAGATCTGCTGTATCAGATCATGATCCATGCAGAGATTGAAAAAGAGGCCGGCAATTTCACGATCGAAGACGTCATTGACGATATCTGCTGGAAAATGATCAAGCGACATCCGAATGTATTTGGAGGTCAGGAGCTTCCGGAGGGGCTGACGAGCGAGGAACGCTGGGCCGAGATCAAGCGCATGGAACGTGCGGAACGCAAGGAGAGAAACCGGGCACGTGCGGCGCGGAAAAAGACTTGAAAAATCAATGGAAATCAATGGATTTTTGCGCGTTCAAAACACGGAAAATCCTTGACAAAGGCACGCGAAACATATATAAATGTAAGAGTGCATATTTGCAGGAAATTAAGTTGCCAGGCGAAAGTCTGGCAATTATAAGCTAATCATATCAGGAGGAAATATTAATGAATAAGGCAGAATTAATTGCAGCAATCGCAGAGAAGGCAGAGCTTTCCAAGAAAGACGCAGAGAAAGCTTTAAAAGCATTCACAGATGTTGTTGCTGAAGAGTTAGCAAAAGGCGAGAAGATCCAGGTTGTAGGTTTCGGTACATTCGAAGCATCCGAGAGAGCTGCAAGAGAAGGCAGAAACCCGAAGACTGGTGAGAAGATGCCGATCGCTGCTTCCAAGACACCGAAGTTTAAAGCAGGAAAAGCACTGAAAGATCAGATCAACGCTTAATTCTGGTTATTATACAACGACACCCCTCTATTATGTCAAAGGACGTTGTAGAGGGGTGTTTATTTGCAAAAAGGAGAAAGTCTTATGCGCTTAGATAAGTATCTGAAAGTATCCCGAATCATCAAGAGAAGAACGGTTGCAAACGAAGCTTGCGACAGCGGCCGCGTTATGCTCAATGACAAAGTGGCAAGGGCCAGCGCTGAAGTAAAAGTCGGCGATGTGATTGAGATTGCGTTTGGTACGAAAACGGTTAAAGTTCGTATTACAAGCGTTCAGGAAACAATCCGCAAAGAAGATGCGAAAGAGATGTTCGAATATCTGTAAGAGGACCTCACGAAAAAGTGGAGGTCCTTTTTCGTTTTTAAATGGATGGCATAAACATATCCACCTCCTAATATACTTACATTAAGTTTGAGTATATTAGGAGGTTTTTTCTATGGAAGAAAAACTGGGCTTGTCCCACAAACTGGAGTTGTACAACCGAGAAAAGGGAATCGTGACAGGAGTGCTTGACGTGATATCCTTTGATGAGAATACCATTGTGCTGGATACGGATTTGGGACTTTTGACGATAAAAGGGAAGGATCTCCACGTGAGTCGTCTGTCTCTGGAAAAGGGAGAGCTGGATCTGGAAGGACATGCGGACAGTTTGGTATACTCATCCAATGAGGGGTATCGGAAATCCAATCAATCGTTATTGTCCAGACTGTTCAAGTAGGTCAATGCAAAGCGGGTGTGTCAATGCAGAACAGGTGTGTAATTAGGAGGGACAGGCATGAGTGAATACATAAAGCTCGAGGCTGAGCTGGCATTCAGCAGTTTTTTACTCGGAGCAGTTCTCATGATCAGCTATGATTTTTTGCGACTGTTTCGTCTGTTGATCCCGCACGGTAAATGGTGGACAGGTCTGGAAGATTTGCTATATTGGATATATTGTACGGTCATGACATTTTGTCTGTTATTTTACCAGAACAGCGGGATCCTGCGGGGGTACGTCATAGGCTGTGTGTTTTTTGGAATGTACCTTTATGATGCGATTGTGAGCCGGAGCGTATTTGAAGTCTTGAAAAAGATCGGAAGATGGATTACAATAAAAATAGGAAACCATCGTCAGAAAAAGGAAAGGAGAACGTATGGCACAGAAACACGATCGTAATGGCAAAAGAAAAACGAAAATGAATGCCAACGCCAATTGGGGCAATCGTCTTGCGCTGATCGGTATTACTGTTGT
>JAFOCX010000089.1 GCA_017380975.1 Lachnospiraceae bacterium | reverse complement strand
GCTCTCTTCTGTAAAGCCAAGTTTCTCGAACATCTTCGCCTGGATATCCGCCTGGTGGATACGTACGGAACCGCCGCCGATCTCTGTACCGTTGAGTACGATATCGTATGCTTTCGCACGAACTGCACCCGGATCAGAATCAAGAAGATGTAAATCCTCGTCCATCGGGGATGTGAATGGGTGGTGAACCGCAACGTAACGGTTCTCTTCCTCGTCATACTCGAAGAGCGGGAACTCTGTTACCCAGAGGAACTTGAATACATCCTTCTTGAGGAGATCCTGCTGTCTTGCAAGTTCAAGACGAAGGTTGCCAAGTACGTCAAATACCACTTTGTTCTTATCTGCTGCGAAGAGAAGGAGATCACCCTTCTTACCGCCCATTGCCTCTACGATCGCATCTAACTCTTCCGGCTTCATGAACTTGCTGAAGGAGCACTTGTATGTGCCGTCTTCATTGATTGCAAGGTAAGCAAGACCTTTTGCGCCGAAACCTTTTGCATATTCTACGAGTGCGTCGATTTTCTTTCTCGGCATTGCACCCTGGCCCTCTGCGTTGATACCGCGAACGGAACCGCCATTTTCAAGAGCGCCTTTGAATACTACGAATTCACAATCTTTTACTACGTCAGAGATGTTCTGAAGTTCCATACCGAAACGTGTATCCGGCTTATCGGAACCGTAACGGTCCATAGCCTCACGGTATGTCATTCTCTGGATCGGAAGTTCGACATCGATGCCGTTGATCTCTTTGAAGATCTTCTGAAGCATTCTCTCGTTTACGTCTAATACATCGTCAACGTCTACATAGGAAAGCTCCATATCGATCTGTGTGAACTCCGGCTGACGGTCAGCACGAAGATCCTCGTCACGGTAGCATCTTGCGATCTGGAAATAACGGTCGAAACCGGAGCACATTAAGAGCTGCTTTAATGTCTGCGGAGACTGCGGCAGCGCATAGAAGTTGCCCGGATGAACACGGCTCGGTACAAGGTAGTCTCTTGCGCCTTCCGGTGTACTCTTGATTAATGTCGGTGTCTCGATCTCTAAGAAACCTTCATCTGCAAGGAACTGACGTACCATGGTTGCTACGCGGCTTCTTACAACGAAGTTCTTCTGAAGGTCCGGACGACGAAGATCCAGGTAACGGTATTTTAAACGAAGTTCTTCTTTTGTCTTGGAGTTCTCCTCGATCGGGAACGGCGGAACTTCAGACTCGGAAAGGATGCGTAAGGATTTCGCACGCACCTCGATGGTACCTGTCTTTAAGTTTGTATTTGCAGCGCCGGAACGTTTCTCGATCACACCTGTAACAGCGATAGAGAATTCGCTTCTTAATTTCTCTGCTTTTGCGAAATCTTCGCTTCCGCAGTCACTTTCTTCGAAGATGATCTGGATCAGACCGGAACGGTCACGAAGGTCAGTGAAAATGATACCGCCTTTGTTTCTGCTCTTCTGAACCCAGCCCATTAATGTCAGTTCCTGGCCAATGTTAGCCTCAGTCACTTCTGCACAGCGACAGGAACGTTTTAAGCCTTTCATAGATTCTGCCATAATCGTATCTCCTTTATTACTGTCTAAGAGCTTCTTTGTAGAACTCTTTGAACTCTGTATAGCCTTCTTTTGTCAGCTGATCTTTCTGGAACTTTTTGTTCTTATTCATCTGCGCAAGAAGGATCACTTTTCCGCTCTTTCTCTCTTCCATTGCTTCTTTCATAATAGAAGAAAGTCTTTCCATGCCCATGCCCTTCTCGAAGAGCCAAGCTTCTTTTGCATTTTCAGACGGTACTGTGAAGCCTGCATCCATGAGGATGGTTACGATTCTTTCGAAACCGATGGAGAAACCGCAAGCCGGAGTGTCCATACCTGTGAATTTACCGATCATCTTGTCGTAACGGCCGCCGCCTGCTACGGAACCGCCAAAGCCTTCCATGGAAACCTCAAAAATAGTACCTGTATAATAACCCATACCGCGAACGAGTGTCGGGTCGAATGTTAATGCGAAATCGCCTGTGGATACTGCTGCCACAGTCTCAAGGATCTCAGCAAGATTTTCTGCTGCGCCCGGCTCCAGAACACCTTCCAGGATCTCGCCCATCTTGCGAACGCCGCTTGCATCGTTAACAACCTGGCCCATCAGAGTTAAGTACTTGTCCGCTGTCTCCTCAGAGTAGCCGTTTTCCATTAATTCTTTCTTAACGCCTTCTACACCGATCTTGTCCATCTTATCGACTGTGATGAATACTTTCTCGATGTCGTCCTCCGGGAATCCGCTGTACACTGCCATCGCACGAAGGATCTTACGGTCATTCACGCGTACCTCGAACTTGTTGTCCGGACAGATCTTGGAAAGAGCTGTTGTTGTTGCAAGGATCAGCTCGATCTCCGCCTGGTTTGTTGCATCGCCAAGGATATCGATATCACACTGTACGAACTGTCTGAAACGTCCCTTCTGCGGACGGTCTGCACGCCATACGCTGCCTACCTGAAGCGCCTTGAACGGTGCGGACAGATTCGCATTGTTGTTGGAGTAGTATCTTGCTAACGGAAGTGTCAGGTCATAACGAAGGCCGCTGTCTGTAAGATCATTTTCAGTCTCTGCTGTTTCCAGGTTTAACTTCTCGCCGCGCTTTAATACTTTGAAGATCAGTTTTTCATTGTCACCGCCCTGTTTGCTCAGGAGGTTCTCAATGTGCTCTACGCACGGAGTCTCGATCGCAGAGTAGCCAAAGCCTCTGTATGTCTCTTTGATCTGACCAAGAACGTAGTCACGGATCTGCATTTCTGCAGGCAGAATATCTTTCATGCCGGTAACCGGCTTTTTCTTTAATGCCATAGTGTTAATCCTCTATTTCATAAAATTTCACTGTATATTACTTTATTATACAAGGTCGAGCTTTTCAAGCATTTTTTCTTTTCTCTCGATCATTTCATCGATTCGCTCAATGTAAAGAGCAACATCCTTTACATTTTCCACACGCTCAAGACGGTTTTCCTTCGGGAATACGACTTTTGTCGTGGTTCCTGCACCGCAAGCCACGATGGTCTGCTTCTCTTCCATGATCAGAATGTTGTAAATACACTCTTTACCCGGTGTCGCATAGCCAACGTTCTCGAAGTTTCCTGCCATATTTTTCTGACGGTACAGATAATACGGAACCAGTCCCATTCCGCGAGAATACTCTTCTGTCACATCGATCATTTCCTGTGTATTCTCGATCTTCAGATTCGCATATTTTTCCTTAAACATGTTGAGTTTCGCTGCACGTTTGATCGCCAGAGAATGAACGGTCACGCTGTCAGGAGCCAGTTCTTTCACCTGCTCCATGGTCTGACGGACATCTTCCAGATCCTCCTCCGGAAGTCCGATGATCAGGTCCATGTTGATGTTGTCAAAGCCCAGCTCTCGAGCCAGTCTGAACTGCTCTTTTACATGCTCTACGGTATGGAAACGTCCGATAATATCCAGTGTCGCCTGCTTCATGGTCTGCGGATTGATGGAAATACGGGTAATTCCATGGGCGCGAAGAGTACGAAGCTTGTCCTCAGTAATACTGTCCGGACGTCCTGCTTCCACGGTGTATTCT
>JAFOCX010000014.1 GCA_017380975.1 Lachnospiraceae bacterium | reverse complement strand
GATCATGCGAATATTGCTGTCCAGTTTTTCCACACCGGTCAAACGATCGCCCTTCGGAGTCATTTCTGTTCCATGCTCAATGGCTTTCGTCCAAAGAAATACCGGAATTTTGCCAGGATATGGATTGGTCACTGTATTTGTAAACAGAGAAATTCCATTGTGCTCTTTTACATCGGTCGTTCCTGCGGCTCCGCCTCCGGAAATACCCACGTTTCCTGTCATGCAGGCCAAGGTACAGAGGTTCTTCGTAGTCTGCTCACCGTTGCCGTGACGCTGCGGACCGAGACCCATGATGAGGCTGGATGGTTTTGTTGTCGCATATTCTCTTGCAAATAAACGGATTGTTTCTGCCGGAACACCTGTGATCGCTTCTGCCCACTCCGGAGTTTTAGCAATTCCGTCTTTTTCGCCGAACAGATACGTCTTATAGCTTTCTCCAGCCGGAATTTCTTCCGGCATATGCTCTTCATCAAATCCGATACAGTATTTATCCATGAATGCCTGATCCTGCAGTCCTTCTGACCAGATCACGTATGCCATTGCATCCGCCAGAGCACTGTCTGTCGCCGGACGAAGTCCGATCCACTGATCAGCATACGCGATCGCAGTATTGCTGAGACGCGGATCCACCACGATCACACGAATACCGCGCTCTTTGATCTTGGATAAATAATAATTACGTTCTGTACCAAAAATCGTTTCAACAGAGTTATCTCCCCAGAGGATCAAAAGTTTCGTATTAAGCATATCCTGCGGGCTGTTTCCGGTTGTTCTGGTACCAAAAATATATGGTGTCATATAACCTGCAGCAGCAGAACTGTAAGAGTTAAAATAATCCAGATAACCGCCATCCAAAGCAAGAAGTCGTTTTGCCAAAATGCCCGGGCGCATGATTCCGGTCACACCACATCCATAAATGACATAACGAGAACCAGGACCATATGTATCACGAATGCGAGTCCACTGAGAAGCGATCAGATCGGCCGCCTCATCCCAAGTGATCCTCTCGAACTTGCCGCTGCCGCGCTCTCCAATCCTCTTCATCGGATAACGAAGACGACCCGGATTTAAGTATGTCTTTCTATAACCGCGTCCGCGAACACATGCCCGGATCTGCGGATTGTTGCTGCTGATATCACTGCTGATATTTAACATACAGCCATCCTGAACTTCCGGACGAATCACACATTTACCGCCACAGTTGTTGATACCTGCGGTATTGATGATGTGTGCTTCCCCATTTTCGATCGGCGGGTTCAAATCTTTTTTGTGTTCTGCAATACCATCAAACTTGACCGCTGCCTGAAGAATTCCACAAGCCTTCTTCAAATACTCCATGATACCCACAAAAGTACCGCGTTTCTGCACCTGATCGCAGATCATGTTCATAGTTGGAAGCGCATATTTATCTGCAAATAAACGGACTGTTTCCATCTCTCCTGCTTCCGCCAGATATGCCAGGAAATGAACTTGGTCGCCAATATAGTCGGCAGGATTTCCTTCCATGCAGACCGGCTCATAACCATACTGATGATATGTATGGATCACATCCAATGTGGTCTGATTTAACAGAACACGTTCACCTGCAGCAACGGATGCCCACAGGGAAATTTCATGATCTGCATCCGTTCCGCGGAATAAGAAATCGTATTCCAGCTCCCAATCACGTCTGCTGTGATCATTCCAGTCCTGAAAACCGGCACAAATTTCCATCGCCTGCTCTCTGGAAGCAAAGAATGATGCCATTTCGTAACATGCTACTGCCAACATTTCAGAAGTTTCTAACGATGGCGGAACGACGCTGCTTTCTGCAACTGCACACTTTTCGGATGCAGATTTTTTTTCATTTACTACAAACTCTGCTGCCAGTTTTGCTGCAAATCCATTTTCAATCACAGATTCATCCAGTTCACGGAATTCAAGACAATGTGTCGGACAAGCCTCCACACAAGCCGGCTGTCTTCCCTGCGCTCTCAGTTCTGCACAGCCGTCACATTTCATTGCTTTATGGCTCCACGCGCTGACAAATACTGCACCATACGCACATGCACGTTCACAGGCACCACAGCCGCGGCAGAGAGACTCGTCTACGACAACAATTCCCTCTTCCGTTTTTTTCATTGCGCCAAACGGACAGGCAGACAGACAGGCCGGCTCTGCACAATGATGGCATCCGCCTGAAACATGTGCATATCTGGTTGCTCCGTTTTCCTTCATACAAACAGTATCGGATCTGCGGAAATTCTTTCCCGGTTCCAGATGATTCCGATCTTTACATGCGATCTGACAGGCGTTACAGCCAATACATTTTGCCTGATCGAATACAAATCCCCAACGTGACATCAATCGATTTCCTCCCTTTTCATATTACTCCCGGAAATAGACCGGATTTATTCACTATCTTTTACTGAGTAACGATTATAACAATACCATATTGTATACAAAGAAGATCACAACACTCGCAATGCACAGGAACGGCATCATCTTCACATGCTGACGATATACACTCTTTGTCTCACAGCCCATATATTTGATGGACAGAAGCTGGCAAAGATGGAACGGTGAGAAATAATATCCGAGGAAACTCCAAAGCAGGATGTAAATCGCGTAAACCGTCTGAGTCATAGCCGGAAGATCCATCGCTGCCACGAACGGAAGCAGGATACCCATCGGTACCAGACTGAGACCGGTGGAGAGACCAAAAGCCAGGCCAACCAGCGGTACTATGACCATAAAACCAATGATCGACTGTCCAACCAGAACACTTCCCACACTTGCCATTACCACATCCAGACTCTTTACGATATTCTGCATGTAATACACACCCACTAACATCAGCACGGTATCCAGACCGAACCCTTTTACGATCGTCGCAATATACCGACTCTTATCTTTTCCGATCATAAAGAATGTCAGCAGAATACAGATTAAAATGGAAACATACATATCCAGTCCGAATACTGTATTGAACACCAGCGCCATATAGATCGGAGATAAGTACCAGAGAACGTCTTTCAGCGCACCCATGCTGAGGCCTGCTCCTTCTACTTTTACACTTGGAGCAGCCTTCACGTAAAACAGATAGGCTCCGCCAAGCAATACTGCAACGAACGGCAGACATAGTCCCATTACCAGATAAATATTGACAGCCGGAAGAATGGAACCGATGGTCAGCATGGTTGTATTATACGGTAATACAAACATAGAAAAATGACGGAAATATAAGTTAACCGCAGTTTTCTGATCGCCGGACATCTTAAGGTCATTTCCAATGGAATCTACAAACGGTGCTGAAAGGAATGCGCCGCCCGGAACCGGAAGCAGACCCATAATACCCGGCATGATCATAACCAAGGCCTTCTTGCTCGGCACCAGCTTTTCCAATGCATGAACGATCTTTTCCAAAATTCCGTACTGTTTTAAAATATTACCAAGAATACCGATCTCTACAACAACGATCAGGGTCTGGAAGGTTGAAAACGTTGTAAAAATATTGACCAGTGAATCCACCATGGTACCCATAGAAAGTCCGGAAATCAAAGCAATGATCAAACCTGTCACAAACAGGACCGGACCCAATGGAGCCTTCTTTCCTTTAAATAACTTCGGATATCCTTTTAACATGACTAATAAAAGAATAAACGCAATGATAACACCTGCAAACTGTCGCACGATAATCCCCCTTTTTCATTAAAACTATATCATATCTATTATATCTTCCGATGTCCGTTTACGCAATAACCATGACAGATTCAGCCCATAAATCATACGTGAAAAAACAAAAAACCGGCCTTAACGCAGTCGCTGCGCCAAAGCCGGTTAAAAAGGGGAGGATAAGTATTAATCTTTCTCTTTTGTTGATAATACTATTATTGCCATCCATTCCCCAATTATTCATTTTTCAAAAAATTTATGAAACATCTCCGATATCGATAATCTCACATCCTCGATAAAAGAATCGCAGAATATCCATGCAGTTCTTTCCATCCTTTGCCATCCCCTGGGCGCCATTCTGGCTCATTCCCGCTCCGTGTCCGTAGCCGCCTCCGTAAATGGTAAACCAGGTAATATTGTCTGTGTCTGTACCATTGTTTTCAATGTAGATAAATGCACTGGGAAGCGTTTCCCAGCCGGCATACTCAGACGCATCATTTCTAATAAAGGTCAATGTCGGATGCCCAAGAATGGTTCGGATCTTGCTCTGGGTTGTAAAATTCTTCGTTCCATCTGTTCCGACCACTTTGAGTGTTTTTGCAATTCCGCCTGCTCCACGCTCTGTTACGGTCAGTCCCGTGATCCTGCCGACTCCTCCGATCTTTTCCGAAAGGATCTTGCTGTTCGTCTTTGTCTGCCATCGGTACATGGAAAATTCCGTCTCGTAT
>JAFOCX010000088.1 GCA_017380975.1 Lachnospiraceae bacterium | reverse complement strand
TATGTTTATAGTTGTAAGAGTACAGATCATATAAAGTGAATCCGTCATGGCAAGTCAAGAAGTTAATACAGGAGTTGTAACCGGCATAGTTTTTGTGGTCCTCAGAAAACATACCGCCGTACATATCTCCAGAACCGGAGATGCACTGTGCGGCTGTCCAGGAAGCCCAGGAATCACCTTTTAAGAAACTGCGCAAGGTGTCTCGGTACCGACCGTTCCACTCCGCCCAGCGGTTGCTGGCAGGGAATTTTCCAACCTGATACAGACCGCCGGCATCCCATGCCTCTGCGATCAGCTTTACATTTCGAAGGAGCGGGTCTGCAGCGAGGGTACGAAGCAGCGGAGGATTGTTCATCGGAGAACCATCCTCATTTCGTCCGAGAATGCTGGCGAGATCGAAACGGAAGCCGTCAACACGATAATAAATCGTCCAGTAACGCAGGCACTCCAGGATCATCTGCTGAACGATCGGATGATTACAGTTTAATGTATTTCCGCATCCACTGAAATTGTAGTAATTTCCGTCAGGAGTCAGCATATAATAAATGTTGTTGTCAAAGCCCTTGAAGCTGAATGTTTTTCCCTGTTCATTGCCTTCGGCAGTATGGTTAAACACGACATCCAAAATCACTTCGATTCCATTATCATGAAAAGCCTTGATCAGATCTTTGAGTTCATTTCCTTCCTGGTGATATTCCTGGAACGCATTGTAGCTGGTATTCGGTGCAAAGAAGCTGACTGTATTGTATCCCCAGTATTCGACCAGGCGTTTTCCGTTTACGTTGCGGGCGTGAATGGTTTCATCGAACTGGAAAACCGGCATCAGCTCAACTGCATTGATGCCAAGCTCTTTTAAATAAGGAATTTTCTCTTTCAGTCCTGCGAATGTTCCGCGGTGTTTGACACCGGAAGATTCGTGCTGTGTGAAGCCGCGGACATGAAGCTCGTAAATGATCAGGTCGCTCAGCTCTTTTTTCGATTGAGGAGCATCGCCCCAATCGAAGTTTTCTTTTACGACACGGGCGCGATAGGAACCTCTCTTGGAATTTCCCCAAATACGCTGGCCGGCCACGGCTTTGGCATAAGGGTCCAGTAAAATATTTTTTCGGTCAAACAGAAGTCCTTTTGACGGTTTGTAAGGTCCGTCAACACGATAGGCATATTCCAAGTCTTCGATATCAAGATCGAAAACGATCATAGAGTACACGTCGCCGATGCGATAGGACTCCGGAAATGGAAGTACAGCGAACGGTTTTGCTTGTCCGCGATGAAAAAGCAATAATTCGACACTGGTTCCATGGTGTGTATGCACGGTAAAGTTGATACCGTTAGGCAGCGCCATGGCTCCGTTGATATCAAACAGACCCGGGCGGACTTTGAAGCCTGCGATCTCGTGTGTACTGGTTGGCGGTGTCGGTATATATGAAAATAGATCCGGGCGATAGGAATCCATAAAAATCCTCCTCAGAAAACAATATAATGTTATTATATTTGCTTTCGAGATTCTCGTCAAAGGGTTTCGATGTTATGCAAAAACTATAGCATTCTGAAACGTTTTCTGTTATAATGGACAACATATGAAAAGGAAACTTAATGGAAGGAAGTAACTATATATGTCTAATGAAAACAATGCTGTATTAAGAAAATTAGAAGTGATGACAGCGCTTCGTACATCCGAGGAGCTTTACACACTGATCGCTCTTACAACAAACCAGCCGTTCGTGCAGTGTGATCTGGAAACATACGATGATGTAGTTTATGTGTACGCTGATTTTGAGGATATCAAGAGAGAGGGTATGCGTTTTATTGAGGCGAAGCATCCGGTGCGTGTGCAGAAGCTGACAAAAGATCAGTTATTGATCTTCTATACACATCTGTATACAATGGGCGTAAACTGTATCGTATTCAACGGATTTATGGAGAATGAGTACAAGCTTCAGTTAGCAGATCTGGTTAAGAGACCGGCTGAAACAGCTCCGAACGGTGCAAAGTGGGTAGAAAATGCTGCTTTACATCTGACAGCTCTCTATTTCATGCAGGAGCTTCGCAGGCACAATTTAAAAGAGCTCACACCGGAGTTAAAAGAACTGCAGGCTGAGATCATCGAGCATTTCAACAAGGGTACTTTCGTTTTCGCAGCCGGCGAGGACAACAGACTTCCGATCTTAAAGCACCCGAACGGCGATATTTATTTACCGATCTATACAGACCTTATGGAGGCAGGAAAATTCAAATCTGACCAGCCGATCAAACTTGGTGTTCTTCCGGCAGCTCAGATCGTGAAATTACTTCCGGCAGAAGCGAAAGGCGTTGTGATCAACCCACAGGGCGTAAACTTACAGCTCCCGATCAAAAAAGTGCCGAAGACAGAGGCAGCTCCGGCTCCGACAGAAGAAAACTAAATAGTTCAATCCCGGAAGCGTTTCTGCCTTCCGGGATTTTTTATGCGTGATAAATCAACTTTCCTTCTATGAAAAGTTGTGTTAGAATAATGAGTAGTATGCGCTGTTCCGGATAAGAGGCTCCGGAACAGATGCAGATGATAACATCCGAGAAGCGGAAAAGAAAAAGGAGCAGCGATGATACGGTATCTGGAACAGGAAGAAAAAGGACGCACAAAAGAACTTTGGAAGGAAGCATTTTCCGAGGATTCTTTGTCTTTTGTTGATTATTATTATGAAGAGAAAATGAAAGATAACCGTGTGCTGGTGTTCGAGCGTGAAGGACAGATCGTTTCCATGCTTCACAGAAATCCATATCGGATCTGGCTTCGAGGTGCTGAGTGCAGTTGTGATTATCTTGTGGGAATCGCCACAAAAGCGGAAGAGCGCGGAAAGGGACGTATGCGCAGCCTGATCCTGCAGGTTCTGCGTGATATGCAGGAGGAAAAGAAGCCGTTCACATTTTTGATGCCGGCAAGAGAGTCCTTGTATACTCCGTATGATTTCCGGTTTATTTATGATCAGCCGAGATGGGTTCTTCATTATAATAAGTACATAAAGAGAGTTCCGTACAGACCGGGCAGTATGTCTGAGGAGCTGGCAGAGTGGCAGAATGCATGGCTGAAACGTCAGTATGATGTGTTTGCGATCCGTGATGCGGCCTACATGGAGCGTATGGATAAGGAACTGGCCAGTGAGGGAGGCGAGTGCCGCCTGGTTTATGACGATGACTGGTTTATCGGTATGGAGAGTGAGTGGGGCATCAAAGCAAGGGAGCAGCGCTATCTTTATACCGGCGAAAAATATCGCGGTGATGTGAGCTCCAAACCTGCGATCATGGCTCGAATCGTATGTCTTCCGGAATTTATGAAGCATATCCGTCTTACAGAGGATTGTCCATATGAAAAACTGATCCTGGATATTGGTGTCAATGATTTATTTATCCCGCAGAATCAGGGCGGATGGATGTGGAAGATCACCAAGAAAGGCTCTGAGTTTATTCAGGAGTCCAGATTCCTGTCTAAGGGCAAAATGGCGGTATTTTCCATCGGAGAGCTGACAGAGTGGCTCTTTGGATATAAAGTGCCGGATCAGGTGAAGAATTTACCGAACTGGGAATATATTGAGACATTCAAACACGTATTTTTAGATGAAATTGTATAAAGAGAAAGGAGAACGGAATGATGACAGAGCGTGAGACGCTGAAAAAATGGTTGGCAGAAAGCAAAAACATTGTATTTTTTGGTGGAGCCGGAGTGTCCACAGAAAGTAACATTCCGGATTTCCGAAGCACCGACGGACTTTACAATCAGCAGTACGCATATCCGCCGGAGACAATTTTAAGTCATACATTTTATATGAGAAAAACGGAAGAGTTTTACCGTTTTTACCGAAATAAGATGTTATTCCCGGATGCGGAGCCGAACCGTGCCCACAAGGCGCTGGCGAAACTGGAAGCAGAAGGGCGTTTAAAAGCAGTTGTGACACAAAACATCGACGGACTGCATCAGAAAGCAGGAAGTAAGGAAGTCATGGAGCTTCATGGTTCCGTGCTTCGAAATTATTGTCAGCGCTGCGGAAAGTTCCATGGCATTGAAGCAATCCTGCATTCGGACGGAGTTCCGAAATGTGAGTGTGGAGGAACCATCAAGCCGGATGTGGTATTGTATGAGGAAGGCTTGGATCAGCATACGATCCAGAGATCGGTATACCATATCTCCAATGCAGATGTGCTGATCATCGGAGGAACTTCTTTGACGGTGTATCCGGCAGCAGGACTGATCGATTATTATAATGGAAACAAGCTAGTGCTGATCAACAAATCTGTGACTGCGATGGACAGCCGCGCGGACCTTGTGATCAGCGGACCGATCGGAGAGATCCTGGGCGATGCAGTTGGTGTATAAGAGAGGGAAATGAGTATGGTTTACGAAGTTGGCGATATCGTGAAATTAAAAAAGCCACATCCGTGCGGAAGTCAGGAATGGGAGATTCTCCGTGTGGGTGCTGATTTTCGATTGAAGTGTATGGGCTGCGGTCATATGGTCATGGTCACCAGACAGCTGGTTGAAAAGAGCACCAGAGGGCTTAGAAAACCGGATGGAAATGTAGAAAAATAGCTAAAAAAAGTACGAAAAAAAGTGCAGAATTTGTAGCAGAAAATGCTTGCAATTCCTGCACTTTTTTGCTATTATTATGTCCTGTGACATATTATATCCTTGCTCTCGTAACTGAAGGCGAGGGCCAGAGACCACAAGGAGGAAAAAATAATGAACAAATACGAATTAGCAGTTGTTCTGAGCGCAAAGCTTGAGGATGAAGAGAGAGCAGCAGCACTCGAGAAAGTAAAAGGTTACGTAACACGTTTCGGTGGCGTGATCACAGATATCGACGAGTGGGGCAAGAAGAGACTCGCTTACGAGATCCAGAAGCAGAAAGAAGGCTTCTATTACTTCATCCACTTCGAAGCACCGGCTACATGCCCGGCTGAGCTCGAAGGTCGTATGCGTATTATGGAGTCCGTAATGCGTTACCTTTGCGTAAGACAGGACGCATAATAGAGAAAGAGTGATTATATGAATAAAGTTATCCTTATGGGTCGATTAACCAGAGACCCGGAAGTTCGTTACTCCCAGGGTGAGCGCTCCATGGCTATCGCAAGATACACTCTTGCAGTAGACAGAAGAGGCAGAAGAGGTCAGGATGGAGAACAGACTGCTGACTTCATTAACATTGTTGCTTTCGACCGTGCCGGCGAATTTGCTGAAAGATATTTTCGTCAGGGCATGCGCGTGCTGGTAACTGGCAGAATCCAGACCGGCAGCTATGTAAATAAGGATGGCCAGAAGGTCTATACAACAGATATTGTTGTTGAAGATCAGGAGTTCGCAGATAGCAAGGGCCAGGGTGGCGATAACGGCACATTTGGCGGCAACAGCTACGGCGGCGGTAACACATTTGGCGGAAATACATTCGGAGGTGGAAACACATTCGGTGGCAGCCGCGGCGGTTACCAGCAGGCAACAAGACCTGCACCGTCCAGCGCGATCGGCGATGGTTTCATGAATATTCCAGATGGAGTCGAAGACGAAGGACTTCCATTCAACTAAACCTTACAGGAGGTAAATTAAAATGGCTTTCAATAAGAACGATAAGGCTGATTCTACAAGAGTTAGAAGAGGCGGAATGCATAGAAGAAAAAAAGTTTGCGTATTCTGTGGCGAGAAGAACGGTGAGATCGATTACAAGGATACAAACAAACTGAAAAGATACGTATCCGAGAGAGGTAAAATCCTTCCGAGAAGAATCACAGGCAACTGCGCTAAGCACCAGAGAGCTTTAACAGTAGCTATCAAGAGAGCACGTCACGTTGCTCTTATGCCGTATACTTGCGAATAATATATGGTTTCAAAAGCCCAGAAACGTCATCGTTTCCGGGCTTTTTTTATATCTGACATACAGGGTTATACGGAAAGGATACATGTAAATGAAACAAGGATACGGAAAGACCGCCTTATTTTTAACTGCAATGCTGTGGGGAACTACTTTTGCGATCGGTAAACTGGCTGCGGAAGTATATTCCGCTTCTTTCATCATTGCACTTCGATTTACCATCGCCAGCGCTGTGTTGGTCGTGGTTACGCTGCCGCTTCGCACATTGATCGATAAACAATATCTGATCCATGGTTTCTGGATGGGAATCACGTTATTTTTGAGTTATCTGTTTCAGGTGATCGGATTGACGATGGATACCTCTCCGGGAAAAAGTGCATTCTTATGTACGACATATTGTGTCATGATCCCGTTTCTGCATTGGGGGGTGACAAAAAGAAAACCCAAGCTGCTCCATGTGATGTGTGTCTTTTTGTGTCTGGCAGGTGTAGGTGTTCTGTCGCTGCAGGGAAGCATGCGCATGTCCATGGGTGATATTATGACGGTTTTAAGTGGAGTACCGTGTGCAGTCAATATGGTGATCTCATCGATCGTGTGCAGAGACAACGATAAAAATCCGCTGCTGCTTACGACCATCGAACTGGTTGTAGTGATGATCTGCGCATGGATCTGTGTGTTGGTAACAGGCGGAATGCCGGCACAGATCTACCGGGAAGCAATGATCGGAATCGTATACCTGGGTGTCATCGCTACCGCACTGTGTCTGTTTTTACAGAGTTATGGTCTGAAGCATACAGAGGCATCGATCGGAGGTATGATCATCAGTCTGGAGTCCGTGTTCGGTGTTGTTTTCTCAATTTTGATCTATCATGAGAAGGTGACGCCTCGTATGTGG
>JAFOCX010000087.1 GCA_017380975.1 Lachnospiraceae bacterium | reverse complement strand
GTAAAAGCCGGGGATATCCTCACGGCAGTGAACGGCACACCCATCACAACAAACGAAGAAGTGACCGCCATCAAAAACACGATGCAGGCGGGAGACTCCATCCATCTCACTGTCTGGAGAGACGGAACCACGCTGGAATTTGATGTCACTTTGACAGAAGCCTCCAGTCTGAACTGAGTATAATGAAGGGGCTGTAAGAAAAGTCCCTAAAATGCAAAAACGCCAAGACTTTCAACAGGTCTTGGCGTTTTTGCATCTAAAAAGTTATTGAAAATAATATAATAGGCCGCTTTTCGGTAGAAAAACGGCCTAAAAAGTGATATAATTTAAGCTGTCATGAATAAACCTATCACTAAAACGGATTATACACCAATCCAACTGGTAATTCCACTTGAACTTACCAAAATCATTGACATTTCTGATCCGGTATATTCATTCAATGAAGTCATGAATCATATGGACCTGAATAAATACTTTACAGTTAGGACCTGTAAGTTAGGCCGACCCGCATATGATCGAAGAACTTTGTTGAGGCTTGTACTGTTCGCATTTATGGAAGAGGGATACAATTCTCTTCGTCATATAGAAAAATTATGTCGTAACGATATTCGCTTTCTCTATCTCCTTGGCAACATGCCGGCCCCCAGTCATACCACCATAATGGAGTTTATTAATAATGAGCTGACGGAGTCGTTGGATGAGATCTTCAATGACATCAATCGGTACATTTTCCAGAAGGAAGATGTAGATCTGCAGCATGTTTATCTGGATGGCACGAAAGTGCGCGCCAATGCCCACCGATACAGCTGGGTCTGGAAAAAGAACTGTACCCGAACGATAGAAAAGACATTCGAAAAGCTGACGAGTACGATCCAGGAGATCAATGATGAGGTTCTTTGTTATTTCAATGTGAAGATCGGCACGAGAGAGAAATACTCCATTGATTACGTAGAAACCATCATGGAGCAGTTTCGTGAAGTGGCCTCGATCGATCCAGAGACCTTTGTATATGGAAAAGGTCACCGAAAGAGCAAAGAGCAGAAACTGTATGAGAAACTGCAGGAACATCATAAAACGCTAAAGAAAAACGCAGAAAAAGTTGCAATAATTGGCGAGCATCGAGGCAGTTGTTCCAAGACGGATCTGGAAGCGACCTTCATGCGATTGAAAAAGGATCACATGAAAAACGAGCAGCTTCTTCCGGCGTACAACATTCAATTTGCAATATGCGACGAGTACATTGCGGAAGTGGATGTAAACCAGTACGCCTCCGATATGGATTGCTTTATTCCATTGATGGAAGCATTCAAGAAACGGTACGGACACTATCCGAAGTATCCCATTGGAGATGCCGGGTATGGCAGCTATAACAATTATCTCTTCTGCCAGGAGAACGGAATGGAGAAGTTCATGAAGTTTCCTATGTATGCGAAAGAAACAGAGGACGAAACATACCGAGATAATCCATTCCGATCCAAGAATTTTAAAACGGATAAGGATGGTGATCTGATCTGTCCGAATGGCAAAAAGTTTCTTTACCAGACAACGGTTCCTGTCCGCGGAAACAAGTACGGACGGACATTGGAGATTTACGAATGTGAAAACTGTGAAGGATGTAAATTCCGCGACCAATGCCACAAAGGGAAAGGCAACCGAACCATTAATTTGAATAAGGAATTAACCAGCTTCCATCAGGAGGTCCTGGATAATCTGAATTGCATTCACGGTGCGTTGCTTCGTATGAATCGCAGCATCCAGGCCGAAGGTGCATTTGGTGAAATGAAGTGGAACCGTTCCTATGACCGATTCCGACGAAGAGGGCTGAAAAAGACAAAATTGGAGATTATGCTCATCGCTTGTGGATTTAACCTTCATAAATTCCACTTGAAGAAGCTGGAAAAACAGCAAGCCGCTTAACATTTTATGAAGAGCATATCTTTTTACACGCACTGATTTCGGTGGGTGCGCTTCGAATACTCTTTTCATAGCTAATGGCGCCTGAAATGATAAAACAAGAGCTTGATCCATTTTTCTCAGATCAAGCTCTTGTTATTTGTGGAGTTTTCTTACAACCCCTTTTCTTATTCCTGTTCTTCTTCGTTTTTTCCGTCCCACACCACGTGGACCGGATTATACCGTTCCGCATTCAGTGACGGAGCATAGTCATGCAACATCCTCTTCCGGTATTTCAGATCGGTATACTCGGCGATCCATGACATGTACAGCATATCGTAGGCACCGCCGACCATTCCCACCACCGGAAGGCTCTGCAGGAACTTACTGGTCAGAATCTCTGCGGAGATCGCCTGTGAGGTTAGCTTCACCTCGTTTTCCAGACTGGTGTTGACCGGGATCTGTCCCGTCTTCAGAAAACGGTTGGCTTTCTCGTTGAGATCTTCCAACTCCCGTCCGAACACGAATGCTCCACGGATCAGAAGAAGGATGAAATACTTTTCTTCATCGGAATCATAATGATATCCGTAATTGAGTGCTCTGGTACACACATCCCGCATGATCATTCCGGCAAATACGGGAACATCCGGCAGTCCGATCCCCAGCACGCCAAGTCCGACTCCGGAAGCGCCGGACAGCAGCATTCCTCTCATGCTGTCCTTGGT
>JAFOCX010000013.1 GCA_017380975.1 Lachnospiraceae bacterium | reverse complement strand
TAATCTGCGTTTTACTATTTACCGCGCAAAGACAGGGAAGCCGTTTACTCCTTAAGATTCTTGTTTCCTATTTACCATACACCAAACTTCCCTGTCTTTGTTATTATCAATTATAGGAGAATTTGAAATGTATAACAATACCTCAAACATTATAATTTGTGATCATCCGTTAATTAAGCATAAACTTTCTGTAATCAGAGATCAGGAAACAGGAACAAGTGAATTTCGTACCATTATGCAGGAGCTTGCGATGCTCATCGGTTATGAGGCAATGAGGGATCTGCCGCTGAACGATGTAGAAATCAGAACACCGGCAGAAATTGCAAAGTGTCCGTTTTTAAGTGGTCGAAAACCTGTATTTGTTCCCATTATGAGAGCCGGACTTGGTATGTATGAAGGTATTATCAAACTGATCCCTAACGCGAAAGTTGGTCATATTGGAGTATCACGTGATAAGAAAACATTTGAAGCTTCGGAATATATCTGCAAGATGCCCTCTTCTCTTTCTGATAGAAAGATTTATGTCATGGATCCCATGCTGGCAACCGGCGGTTCTGCAATCGCAGCGATTGATTCGATCAAGAAACACGGTGGAATCGATATCACCTTTCTCTGTGTTGTCGCAGCACCGATTGGATTAGAGGCTCTTCATACAGCCCATCCGGATATTAAGATTGTTGTAGGAAACTTAGATCGGGAAATTAACGAACGCGCATATGTATGCCCTGGATTTGGAAATGCCGGAGATCGGTATTTTGGAACAGAATCATTGAAATAGAATGAGACCTGCTGTATTGGTATGATTACAGCAGGTCTTTTACGTAGGTAGGTATGTGGGGATCATCTGGGAGGATTCGAATGTCATCCCCATATAATATGACACAACAGCTAAGTTTGTGTGTTATATTCATATTTAGTTGCATGTGCGGTAAATAGAAAGTAATTCTTCTACACGCACAGCAATTTGTTTGACCGTATCTTCCGGTGTATATTTATCTTTCAAAATACATTCCTGAATTTCATCGGAAATAATTTCCATCGTTTCATCATATTCCGAGAAGAATGGGATCACAGAACAGTAATTTACATTGTCGATGATGATTTGTAAGTTCTCATCCTCTTCTAACATTTCTTTGTAAGTGTCTGATTCCATACAGCTCTGTCTGACCGGTAAATATCCGGTACCGTTCGCCCAGGTCACAGAACACTCTGTACTTGTCATAAATTTGATAAATTCCCATCCGGCTTTTTGCTTCTCTTCTGAATGTCCTTGAAACATGACCAGATTAGATCCACCGGCAGGATATACGCGAACGGAACGAATTGGTATCGGAGCAACGCCGACTTCGAAATCACAAGTCTGCTCCAATCCTTTTAATTGTGCACTGCTCTGCATAATGATAGCAGCGGTGCCTTCTGCAAATAGATTTCTGCATGCTTCTGAGGAATTATAGTCCTGACCGGACGGTACATACATAATTCCATCTTCGATCAATTCTTTCCATAGATATAATGGCGCGGTTCCGGCTTCATCACAAAATCCAATCGAACTGATCGTATCATTGTAAATACTTCCGCCGGCGCACATCATAAGTGCGTTATAATACCATGGATCCAACGGACAGGAATAACCGTAAACATCGTTTTTCGTTAATGTCTTAGCTGCACGCTTTAATTCACTCCAATTTCTCGGAGGCATTTCTGAATTAAGACCGTTAAATTGAAACCAGTCCTTGTTATAATACATAACAGGGAGGCTTCTTGAATGAGGAAGAGCGATCAGCTCTCCCTCATAAAAAGAAGCATCTAAAAGTCCCCAGATAAAATCGTTGCGATCAAATGTTTCATCTTCTGCATACACCTTCAAGTCTACCAATTGGTCTGCCTCAGCGAAAATACCAATATTACCGATTTCCATCTGCGCAACAACCGGAGCATCACCTGCCGAAAGCGCAGCCATAAACTTTGTATTGGCATCTGCATAAGAACCCTGATGAATGGCTTTTACATAAATTTCATCTTGCGATTGGTTAAATTCATCCGTCAATTTCTGAAGTAGTTCTCCATTGGAGGAACCCATAGAATGCCAGAATTCGATTTCAATTCGGTCATTCTCGGATTGATTTGAAACCGGATTGATCCAATCATTTTGTTTCGATGAACATGCAGTTATCATTGCGGCGAATGTAAGAACACTTAACACTGACACAAGCGATTTTTTCATAGGTATCTACACTCTCTTTGTGATTATTTGTAGAACTTCATAGTCTCCTGGTGCATGTTCTCTACTGCATCCTTCGGGCTCATACCGCCAATGATACACTCCTGAACATATTTACCAACTACGTTATCCTTAATCTCAGTATAAGCCTGATCGAACGGCATTTCAACGAAATATTCAAGCTGACCAACAGCTACGTCAAGGTACGGATACTCAGCAAGTTTTTCCTGGTAAATAGTGGAATTAAGAGCTGCATCACTTGTCGGAAGGTAACCTGTACCAGCTGCGTACTTACCAGCTACATCGCCGGAGCACATATACTTCATGAATTTCCAAACAGCCTGCTGCTCTTCATCACTCATGCCGTCGAATGCAACAAGGTTGGAACCACCCGGAATCGCTGCGTAGTTCTTGTCCATCGGAATGTAAGCAACACCAACTTCGAATTCGGAGTTGTCTACAAGACCTCTGTACTGAGCGGAGCTCTGCATGATGATGTTGCACTGCTCTGCCATGAAGCCGTTTCTAAGAGCTGCGTTGGAAGCATAATCTTCGCCTTCCGGAATGAAAGCAGACTCATCAGATAACATATCTAACCATAACTGAAGCGGTTTTTCACCTGCTTCGCCATAGAAACCGATATCGTTGCCTTCCTCGTTGTAGATCTGGCCGCCTGCTGTTAACATCATAGCAAGGTAATACCAGGAATCACCAAGGGAAATACCGTAACCAAGTTTGCCGTCTTTGGAAACTGCCTTGGATGCTGCTCTTAACTCTTCCCATGTTTCCGGAGCTTTGTCAAATCCTGCCTCTTTTAATGCATCTACGTTGTAGTACATAACCGGGCAGCTTCTGCCGTTCGGAAGAGAAACGAGTTTATCTTCGTACCAAGAGAAGTCCATAACGCCTGCATACATATCCGCAGCGTTGAAGCTGTCATCTGCATCATCAAACGGTTTGAGGTCCAGAAGAAGATCCTCTGCAGCGTACATACCAACGCTTGTGATCTCGATCTGAGCTACGTGTGGAGCGTTTCCGCCGGATACAGCTGCCTGTAATTTTGTACCTGCTGCTGTGTAGTCACCCTGATAAATGCAGTTTACTTTTACTTCGTCCTGAGAAGCATTGAACTCATCACAGATTTCCTGTACAAGTTCACCTGTTGCAGAACCCATAGAATGCCAGAAGTCGATCTCAACCGGATCTGCTGTTTTCTCTGCTGCAGCTGTCTCCTTTGCTGCCGCTGCTGTTGTAGCTGCTGCAGCTGCTTTAGTTTCCTGTGTGCCGCCGCCACATGCTGTAAGCGCACTGGCTACCATTGTAGCTGCAAGTGCCATAGAAGCGATTCTTTTCATCTTTCTCATTTTCTTTTCTCCTTTTTGTTTCCTTTTTTATGAATATGGTCACGAAACCAAAATTCACCCAAAACGGATACTCCTATTTAATACCGGAGTATACAAACGCATTTCTGATCTTCTTACTTGCCACAATATATAAACCAAGCATCGGAAGAACCAGAAGAAGGTTACCTGCCATGATAATGTTCCAACGAGCAAGTGTCTCGGAATCCTTAAGCAGAGTAATACCGATCGGTAATGTACGGATCGCATCTTCATTTGTCATGATCAACGCCCAGAAGTAGTTGTTCCAGTTGGAAATGAAGGATAAGAGTCCGATTGTTACCAGTGCAGATTTAACCATCGGCATCATGATCTTGAACATGATCTTGATGTCGCTGGCATTATCGAGTCTTGCAGCTTCGATGATCTCAGTCGGAACCTGCATGAAATACTGACGTAACATGAAGATACCGAATGGGTTGGAAATGAACGGAAGGATCAGGGATGCATAAGTATTGATCAAACCGGCTTTACTGAACATGAAGTAAACCGGAAGGAATGTTAACTGCATCGGGATCATCTGTCCAAGCATAACAAGAGCAAATACTAATGGTTTACCCTTGTAATCATATTTTGCAAGGCTGTATGCACACGGTACGATGATGATGTACTGGATCAATACAACACTTACACATACGATAATGGAGTTCTTTATCATCGTAACCGGCTCCGAGAAACTTACGTCCGATGCAGCCGTTCAGACCGTAATAAAGTGTTTCCTTGATGGCTTCATCCTCC
>JAFOCX010000012.1 GCA_017380975.1 Lachnospiraceae bacterium | reverse complement strand
GATCTTACCGCAGCTGAAACTGGAAGAATGCATCGAAATGTCAAAAATCTACAGCGTGGTTCAGATGCTGGATCCTTCCGAGCCACTGATCCTTCGACGACCGTTTCGAGCGCCCCATTACTCGATCACAGCTCAGGCATTAACCGGCGGAGGTGTGCGTCCAAAACCGGGCGAGATCTCATTGGCGACGGGCGGGATCCTGTTTCTGGACGAGCTTGGTGAATCGCACCGAGAATCCTTACAAAGTCTTCGGACTCCGCTTGAAGAAAAAGTGATCCGTATATCGCGCGTCAATGGCACCTATACATATCCGGCTGATTTTCTGCTGATTGCTGCGACGAATCCCTGTCCATGCGGGCATTTCCCAAGCACCAAATGTACTTGCAGCCCATGGCAGATTAGACGGTACTTATCCAAAATCTCAAGACCATTGCTTGACCGCATCGATATTTGTGTAGAAGCGAACCAGGTCACGTTTGATGAGATAACCAGGCGGTCAGACAACGAATCCTCTGCCTTGATTCGCGAGAGAGTGGAGACATGCAGAGCAATTCAGCTGGATCGTTTTAAGGATACCAATATTCGGTGTAACAGCGAGATGAACAGCAGGCAGATCAAGGAATTCTGCCATATAAATAAAGAAGAGAGTCAATTTATGAAGGATGTTTTTCGTGAGATGGAGCTGTCAGCACGAATGTACGATAAGATATTAAAAATTGCAAGGACGACAGCTGATATGGATGGACGAATGCAAGTAGAGCATAAGGATCTGTGTGAGGCGATCTCTTATGTGAGAGTTCGTGAACGATATTGGGGGCAGTGATACGATTGATGGATTACGGAAAAGAAAAAGAATATTTATTTATGCTGAGTCATGTGACGGGGTTGGGAACAATCTTGATCCGGCGGTTAGGAGATTTCTTTGGGTCTTATGAATGTGCCTGGAAATGTAAGAACCAAGATTTAAATAAAACACACATTTTAAATGAAAAACGACAGGATGCCTTTTGGGAATGGCACAAAAAAGAAGATGAGCTGAGATTGGAGTACGAGCAGCTGGAACAGAAAAAGATCCGTTACGTGGCACATTTTGAGGAGGAATATCCAAAACGTCTGATTCCGTACAGAGATGCACCTGCGGGATTATTTGTAAAAGGAAAGCTTCCGGACGAACAGGCACCTTCCGTTGCAATCGTAGGAGCCAGAAACTGTACAGAATATGGAAAACAGGCAGCGGAGTATCTTGCTTATGAATTGGCGGCACAAGGAATCCGAATTCTCAGCGGCTTGGCTTTAGGAGTAGACAAAGCTGCGCACGAAGGCTGTCTTCGTGCAGGAGGAAAGACATTCGCAGTCATGGGATGCGGCGTGAATATTTGCTATCCAAGAGAAAATTATAGGCTGTATACAGAAATTGAGGCGACCGGAGGGATCATCAGTGAGTTCGTACCCGGAACCTCACCTGTGGCAATGAATTTTCCGATGCGGAACCGAATCATCAGCGGTTTGGCGGATGCGGTGATCATTGCAGAAGCACGTGAAAAAAGCGGCTCATTGATCACGGGGGATCTTGCATTAGAACAAGGGAAAGAAGTGTTTGCTCTGCCGGGAAGGATCAATGATCCGCTCAGTGCGGGATGCAATCGTCTGCTTCAAATGGGGGCAGCCGTGTGTTTGGGACCAAAGGATGTCCTGGATTTTTTTGGTTTGGATACAAGTGTAACATTAAGGGAAAATAAAAATTCAGAAAATAGACTTGCCAAGCGAGAGAAATTGGTGTATAGTTTCATAGATTCTCGCCCCAAATCTCTGGAGGAAATTGTTACTTTTTGCCAAATTCCGGTTGCGGAGGTGTTAGAAAGTCTGATGACTTTAGAACTATCCGGATACATTCAGAGCTGTGGGAACCAAAATTATTGCAGAAAGATGTGAGGTTTTAGCATGGCGAACAGTCTTGTGATTGTAGAGTCTCCTGCAAAGGTTAAGACAATTAAGAAGTTTTTAGGCAGTACTTATGAAGTGGATGCATCCGGCGGTCATGTTCGCGACCTTCCGAAGAGCAGTCTCGGTGTGGACGTGGAAAATGACTACGAGCCGAAGTATATTACCATCCGCGGAAAAGGGGATGTTCTCGCCAAACTCAGAAAAGAAGTAAAAAAAGCAGATAAGATCTATCTTGCAACTGACCCGGACCGTGAAGGAGAAGCGATCTCCTGGCATTTAATGAAGGCCCTGAAGCTGGACGAGGTCAAAGATAAAAAAGTATATCGCATCAGCTTTAATGAAATTACAAAGAATGCCGTAAAGGCATCTTTAAAAGCTCCACGTGAGCTGGATATGAATCTTGTAGACGCACAGCAGACCAGACGTATTTTGGACCGTATGGTAGGATACAGCATCAGCCCGATCTTATGGGAAAAAGTAAAACGCGGTCTCAGTGCGGGACGTGTGCAGTCGGTAGCTCTCCGTATGATCTGCGACAGAGAAGAAGAGATCGCAGCATTTATTCCGGAAGAATACTGGAGCCTGGAGGCACAGTTTAAGATGCCGGGTTCCAAGAAGCCGATGGTGGCAAAGTTCCATAAAGACAAAAACGGAAAGAGTGAGATCAGAAGCAAAGAAGAGCTGGATGCGATTTTGGCATCTTTAAAAGACGAACGTTTCATTGTGTCAGAGATCAAACAGGGTGAAAGAGTGAAAAAGGCTCCGATTCCGTTTACAACCAGTACCCTTCAGCAGGAAGCTTCTAAGGCATTAAACTTTTCTACGCAGAAAACGATGCGTCTTGCTCAGCAGCTGTATGAGGGTGTTGAGGTTAAAGGTCACGGAACGATCGGTTTGATCACTTATCTTCGAACAGATTCCACCCGTGTATCGGAAGAGGCAGACAAGACTGCGAGAGAATTTATCTCTGAGCAGTATGGAGAGCGTTACGTTTCCGCTCAGGATGCGGCAAAGAAGAACGCAGCCAAGATCCAGGATGCCCATGAAGCGATCCGCCCGACCAATATCGCATTAACTCCGGTAAAGGTAAAAGATTCTCTTGCGAGAGATCTGTTCCGTTTATACCAGCTGATCTGGAAGCGTTTTGCTGCCAGCAGAATGGCGCCGGCCATTTATGAGACAACCTCTGTTAAGTTAAAAGCAGGCGGTAACTCGTTTACAATGGCAGCCTCCAGTCTGAAGTTTGACGGATTTATGTCTGTGTACACAGAAGCTGACGAGAAGGATGAGAAGAGTCAGAATCTGGCAAAGATCGAAATGGGTCAGGAGATGGAGCTGGCAGAGCTTGTAAGCGCACAGCATTTTACCCAGCCGCCGGCACATTATACAGAGGCATCTCTCGTGAAAGCACTGGAAGAGCAGGGCATCGGCCGCCCGAGTACCTATGCTCCGACGATCACGACCATTCTCGCCAGAAGATACGTGGTAAAGGAAAATAAGAATATCTATGTGACAGAAATCGGCGAAGTCGTGAACCGTATCATGAAAGAGCGTTTCCCGAGTATCGTGGATCTTACATTCACTGCGAATCTGGAGTATCTTCTTGACAGTGTAGGAGAGGGACAGATCGAATGGAAGACGGTTGTACGTAATTTCTATCCGGATCTTATCGAGGCTGTAACTGAGGCTAAGGAGAGTTTAGAGGCAGTTCGCATTGCAGATGAAGAGTCTGACGAAGAATGTGAGCTTTGCGGAAGAAGAATGGTGATCAAATATGGTCCGCACGGTAAGTTCCTTGCATGTCCGGGATTCCCTGAGTGTAAGAATACAAAACCGTATTTAGAAAAGACAGGTATTCCGTGCCCGAAATGCGGAAAAGAGATCATT
>JAFOCX010000086.1 GCA_017380975.1 Lachnospiraceae bacterium | reverse complement strand
GGTTGCAGGAATTCATCGCTCCCTGCAGGAATGTTTCTCCTCCGTGACCGCCGACCTTATGGCAGCGGATCTTCCGGTCTTCTACAATGCGAAATCCGGGACATGAAAACTGGTCCGTCAAGGATACCACACCGGCTTCCAGTCCGGCAGCGGCTGTAATGATCTTAAACGTCGATCCCGGTTCATAAGTATCGTTGATGCAGCGATTCCTCCACATGTGATTCAAGAGATTCTGCTTTTCTTCTGCCGAACTGAAAACCACATCCGTTCCAAGCTCAAAAGGATCATTCAGATCAAACTCCGGGACATTGACCATGGCATAGATCTCGCCATTCTGCGGATTCATGATCACGATGGAAACGGCTTTGGCGCTTTTTCGTTCCATCACCTGATATGCAGCCTGCTCCGCATATTTTTGAATATTCACATCCAGACTGACGGTCAGGGTATTTCCTGCTATGGGTTCCACCCGGTCTTCTGCTGCATATTCCAGTTCCACACCCTTGGCATCCGCCAAAGTCAGGATCACGCCGTCCCGACCTTTGAGATAAGACTCATATTTGACTTCCAGACCGATGATCCCCTGATTATCTGCTCCGGTAAAGCCCAGCACCTTCGAAGCCAGGCTGTGATACGGATAATATCGTTTGTAATCCTCGTCTACCTTGACTCCTGCAAGGTCATATTTGCGGATCTTATCACCGACCGCCTTATCCACGTTCGTCTTTATGATCTCTCTCGAAGAACGTTTTTCAACCTTTTTCCGCACCTCTGCTTCCGGCAGATGCAGCTCGTCACAGAGCACCTCTATGACCTTTTCCCGCTCTTCCACCTGGTTAAAAATCACAGAAACCGTACAGACCGTCCGATTGGTCGCAATGACCACGCCATTTCGGTCCACGATCTCTCCGCGGGCGGCTTTGATCGTCCGTTCTCGCTGATGCAGTTCATCTGCCAGCGCACTGTAATGTTCCGATCTTGCGATCATCAGATAGCCTAACTGCCCGATCAGCCCCAGGATCAAAAGCATGGCACTGACCGTAACAATGAGGATTTTTCTTCGGTGGTGCGTCAAAAAGGAATTCATCAAGCCACACCTGTACGAATGTCTTGTTACTCATTATATTGCGTTTCAGTGAAATTATGTCCGTTTGGCCAAGTTCCTACTGTAATCCAAACAGATTACCTGCTACTGCCAATCGGCTGTAAAACTGCTCAAAGAAATCCTGTTCCGCTGCAAATCCGGTCAAGTAAAATGCTTTTAACACATACATACTGATGGTCTTTGCTGCTGTGCCTTCTTCATCTTCTCTTGCGATCTTCTGAAGATCCTTTAAGAAATAATGCCATTTGGCAATGTATTTGTCATAATTTTTTGCATCCGGGGTATCGATCCATTTTTTCACTTTCACTTTGGAACGATTTCCCTTCTTGCATTCATTTACCTGCAGAATATATTGGAAACTGCCGTCTTCATACAGACGTCCCAACGGGAAGATCCTGCAGATACCCGGACGGTGCGAATGCACACTGCAGCGTCCTTCCTCATTTAAGAATGCACATGCTTCCTTTTCTCCCGCCATTTTCAGATTCGGAAGAATGATACCGTCCACCACATTCAGCTCCAGATGTTTCTGAAGCAAGGCCTCAAAACTCATCCCGGTTCCTGTCACCAGACGATGCACATCATATGGATCCAGGATGACGGAATTTCCCATCCCCATGCAACACGCAGAGCAGCCTGCGCAACCTGCGCAGTCTGCTCTCACCATGTCCTCTAAACCATATAATTTTCCGTCCGAAATTTCTTTTAAATCAACCTGTCTTTCCATTTGTACCTCTATTCTCCCGGCGTCTTTTCACCAGGACCCGGAGCCGCAACATCTGTCACGCCTTCCGGCATTGGATCGATCGTAATCGCTGTTCCCAGGTCCATCTCCGGAAGCCCAAGACCTCCGTCAAAGGAAATCACTTCTTCTTCCGGCTCTTTTTCCGGTTCAATAACATTACCCTCAGCGTCTGTCTCCGGCTCTTCAGGCTTTCCTGCCTGTCCGTCCTGATCATCAATTGTCGGCTCCATACCGCCTTCATTCTTGTTGGTAATGCCTTCTTCCTGATTTGCAAGGTCTTCATCCACCTCTTCCGGAATCTCTGTATCCGGGAATACATTCATATAAGGAAGAATATCCGTTAAGATCTTCTGAAATACTTCTGTCGCAAAAGTACTGTGCGCCTGCTCCTCACCCGGAAGATGCGGAGTATCGATACACACATAAACTAAAACCTGCGGATCATCCGCCGGTGCAAAACCTGCGAAGGAAACTAAATAATTCTTCGCAGAACGCGGGAACTTCTGAGCAGTACCTGTCTTACCGCCGACTTTATATCCTGCCACGCGGCCGGCTTTACCGGTACCTTCTTCATGATCCACGGTCTGGAACATCGCTTCAACAACAAACTCGCTGGTCGCCTGGGAAACGGTCTCGCGAACCAGGTTTGGCTCGATCTTTTTCACAACAGCGCCCTGCTCGTTGAGGATCTGTTTTACCACGTGCGGCTCATAATAAGAACCGCCATTAATAATAGAAGAAAGGGCTGATGCCATCTGCACCATCGTACAGTTGTAGTTCTGTCCGAAGGAATAACATGCAAGGTCTGTCGAACCCATATTGTCTGCACTGCGGATCAGTCCGGAAGTATCAGCCTCACCCGGAAGATCGATACCGGTCTTCTGACCGAATCCAAACATTTCCTGGTATTTCGCAAACTTCTGAATACCCAGTCTTGCAGAAATCTGCATCATAACATCGTTGCAGGATTTCATCAGGGACTGTTCCAGAGTGATCGTTCCGTGTCCCAGACGGCTGACACAGCGGATATTATATCCACCCACATGGTGACCGCCATCGCATAGGTATGTTTCATTCTGGTATACCACGCCCTCTTCAAGACACGCTGCGACGGTCAGAGGTTTCGCCGGAGAACCCGGCTCGTAACTGTCGCTGACCGCAAAGTTACGCCACATCTTATTCCAAGCTTCCGTCTTCTCGGATTCTGTCATCGCTGCAATCTCTGCTTCCGAATACATGGAAGACAGATTTCTCGGATCGTTCAGATCAAATCTGCGGTTGGATGCCATTGCAAGGATCTCTCCGTTGTTCGGGTTCATGACCAAAACAGAGGCTGTCTCACTTCCGATTCCGTTCATCCACTCGTCAATGTACTTCTCAACCGTCTTCTGGATATTGGTATCAATGGTAGAAACGATCGTATGTCCGTTTTCTGCCGATTTGATGATCTTCTCCATATTGGACTCACTGTCCAGATAACCGTATTCACGTCCGTTGATACCGATCAGTTCACTGTTGTAATACTGCTCAATACCGCCGCTGCCCTGTTTACCGTTGTCAAAAGAAAATCCGACCACGTTGCACGCCAGTGCACCGTACGGATAAAATCTGCGGTACTCGTCCTCAAACCATACACCTTTGACACGGGAGGATTTACGCTCGTCCGTGAACTTCTTGTTCATCTCGTTTGCCAATTCTTCAAACGCTTCTTTTTCATCAACAGAAAGCTGGCGGGCAAACTTTACATAATAAGACTCGCTGTTCTTGCTGATCGTATCAAGAACCGTCTGTCTGTCATAACCAAACACTTCACAAAGGGCCTGCACCGTCGGTTCCAGATATTTTTCCGGAGCCTTATTGATCTGGTTCGGATCCAGGATCAGGTTGTACACCTTCTCACTGGTGGCCAGATACGTACCGTTTCTGTCCACAATATCGCCTCTTCGGTACGGGATCGTACGGCTGTCGAAGGACGAATGCTGGTTCAGCACGATCTGGGTATATTCTTCATTTTTATCTTCGATCAAATTATAGAGAACTGCCACAAGACCAATTAAAGCCAGCGTAATTACGAGGACCGTAACCGCCAGCTTCTCTTGCATATACCGTGTCAGTACTTTTCTTTTATTTCTGTTACCGCTCTGGGATGTCTTCATACTGTCTCACATACTCGCTTTCCGTCTTATTGTACAAACGAACCTGATTCTTGTTGGCATAAACCATGCCAAGTTCCTCTGTTGCAACTTTGTAAACATAATCAAGATCGACGGAAGTATTGATTCTGGTCTCAAGTGCGTCGTTGTCGGCTTTTAATGTCTCAATACGTTCTTCGAGGTATTCGATGTGGTCCAGTCTCGCTGTAATGGAGGACTGAAGCTGAAGGTAACTCACGCACAGGTAAAGGGTGCAGATCGCTGCGATCGTCAGCATAATGACGAACGGAAGCTCCATCGGCAGTGCTCTCTCCTGGCCTCTTCTTGGAGTAACAGCATGGCGTTCTTCGTGGAAATACTCGCGTTCCTGTACGTGTAACTGTCTCGCGGTATTGCCAACTACATACGCTGCATTTGTTCTCTTGATGTCTCTTCCTGTAGCCATACTATCACTTTCCTTTCTATCATATTTCTTCGGGTATCTAAATCATTATCTGCGTTCAAATACGCGGAGCTTGGAGCTCTTGGAACGCTTATTCTCTTCGATCTCCTCGTCTGCCGGGATGATCGGTTTTCTCGTGATCACTTTGCCCTTGCTCTTCTTGCCGCATACACAAACCGGTAAGTTCGGCGGGCAAACACAAGGATTTTCATTGTCACGGAAGCGCAACTTTACGATGCGGTCTTCCAGAGAGTGGAAGGTAATGATCGAAAGTCTTCCGTCCGGATTTAACAGATCGATCATCGTATCGATGGAATCTGTCAGAACTTCCAGTTCTTTGTTGAGCTCGATTCGGATCGCCTGGAACGTTCTCTTGGCCGGATGGCCGCCTTCCATACGCATCTTCGCCGGGATCGCGGCTTTGATGATCTCCACCAGCTGGTCGGTTGTCTCGATCCTGCCGTTCTCTCTTGCTCTCACAATGTGTTTTGCAATGTTCTTTGCAAATTTGTCTTCACCGTAATCGCGGATTACACGGAAGAGTTCCATCTCCGTGTAGTCATTGACGATATCCGCTGCGGTTTTTTCGTTTCTCTGGTCCATGCGCATGTCCAGAGGGGCATTCTCTCGATATGTGAATCCTCGTTCTGCCGTGTCCAATTGGTAAGAAGAAACACCAAGATCGAGATAAATACCATCTACTTTTTGAATCCCTAATCCTGTGAGCACTTCCCGGATATTGCGGTAGTTGCTCCGAACAATGGTAACTTTCTCTTTAAATGGTTCCAGACGTTCTGTCGCTGCCTTGATCGCGTCCGCATCCTGATCGATACCGATCAGACGGCCGTTCTCACCAAGTCTGCTTGCGACTTCGAAAGCATGTCCGCCGCCGCCAAGGGTACCATCGACGTAAATTCCGTCCGGTTTGATATTTAAGCTGTCTACTGTCTCATAAAGGAGAACTGACTTGTGTTCAAAAATCATATGCCAAGACCTTCCATATTTTCTGCAATTTCTTCCATGTCATCATATACGTTCTTTTCAGCCCATAATGCTTTGTTCCAGATCTCGATACGGCTTCCGACGCCGACTAATACAACGTCTTTTTCCAGTTTCGCAAAATCTCTTAAAACAGCCGGGATCAAAATTCTTCCCTGCTTGTCCACCTCACAGGCGCTGGCGCCTGCCAGGAAGAATCTGGAAAATTTTCTGGCATTGGCATTGGTAAGCGGAAGTGCGTGAAGTTTCTCTTCGAAGGATTTCCACTCTGTATTTTCGTACACGAAAAGACAGCCGTCCAATCCCTTGGTAACAACGAACTCTTCGCCCAGCTGCTCACGGAACTTGGACGGAACAATCAAACGACCTTTTGTATCGATTGTATGACTGTACTCACCAATGAACATCCTTTTCTCCTGTACTCCGTGCGCTCCATGGAGAACCACTTTCTCTCCATTTCACTCCACTTTAACCCACTTTTCACCACTTCTGTAATAATCTTAGTACATTTCAAATGAAATGGCAAGAATTTTTTAAGAAAAAAGTAACAAAAAAAAGCCGCAAATCTGCGACTTTTTTCAGGTTCTATATCTATTGTTTTTGTTAATATCCGGCCACAATATATAGTTCGATCAACTGATCCAGTTCCACGCTGTACCGATATATAGTATCATAATCTTTTTTTGCATCGATGCTGTCATTTAACTTTCTTCTGGCCGCCTCAATTTTTTCGATTAATCTCTGTTTATCCAGCGCTTTTTCCATCTATGAGTTCCCCTCTCTTTTCTTTGCTTCCTGTCTGTGGCGATAGAAAAGGATTGCCAGAGAAACCGCCGCAAGGACGATGGACAATAACTGGGATACTGCAAGTCCGGTACCCGGTACAAGAAGGGAGTCGGTTCTCAGACCCTCGATCCAGGCGCGTCCGATGCCGTAACCGGTAAAGTAAATGAGAAGCATCTCACCATCGAACTTCTTTCTCTTACGGTACCAGAGCATAAAGAGCAGCACGCCCACATTCCACAAAGACTCGTAAAGGAAGGTCGGATGTACCTGTATATACTCCACTCCGTTCTCTACGATCAGGTTGTCGATCAGTTCCTGGGAGATCATGCTCGCACTTACAATGCTTCGCTTGATCCTCATGGCAAACAGGCCGTCGGTAAAACCGCCGAATGCTTCACAGTTGAAGAAATTTCCCCATCTGCCGATGATCTGACCTGTGACAAGGCCAAG
>JAFOCX010000085.1 GCA_017380975.1 Lachnospiraceae bacterium | reverse complement strand
GTTTTCGTATTGAGGATCTCAAGGAGCTCCTGCGATCCGGCTCCGTTCACACCTAAGATATGAGCCTGGATCACACCACGGCCAACGATTCCGGCAATCACAAAAATCAGTCCCCATAAACGCAAGGCATTTCCGCTGATCCCGCCTTTTCCTTTTTTCATATTCGTTCCCATGGAAATCTCCTTTCACACTGTTTCTCTATCTTTTATCCTAGTTTGGTGTTTCTTCCTTTAAAACCAATACTGCTGTTCCGTAAGCCGGGAGCTGCAGTGTTGTTCCATCCATTACGACCGGATTTCCGTCTGCGCTCAGGCTCGCAGCCAGCATCCAGTCTCCGTATGCAGCCAGATCAGCTGCTGCATTCTCCTCCTGAATATTCATCAGCACAATGCTGGTTCCATAGTCAGAAGTCTTTCTGAATGCGCTGACACAGCCTTTATTTAACTCTGCCTCAGCTGTCGTTCTGCCGTGAGAGATGGACGGGATTGCGTTTCGGATCTCGATCGCCTTACGGTAATAATTGTAAATCGAATTCTCATCCCCCGTCTGGTGCTCTAAACTGCCAAACGGATACTCATCCGGAAGTTCACATTCCGGCGGCGGATTTGTCGTTCCGTTGTCGCGGGCGTCATTCCAGTACATCGGTGCACGTTTGGACGGATCATTTCCGCTTCCCACCATACCGATCTCTTCGCCGTAATAAATAAAAGTACTTCCGCTCATAAACAGATTCATCGCTCCTGCAAGCTTCGTCTTCTGCTCATGGTGCGTACAAAATCCTGCGATTCGTCCCACATCATGATTGGAAAGGAACGGAGCATCGATATACTCCGGATTGGATGCGCCATAAGCCTTGTCCGCTTTTTCCAGCGCGGTTGCGTAGGTTGTAACACGGTCCGGCTGACCTGCACCGCGAAGCACATTTATGATTTTACCATCTGCGTTGCCAAATGCAAAGTTAAAAATGCTGGTGATCCCGCTTTTATAGTATTCTGCGATCTGTAAAAAACTTTCCCATACTTCCGCAACCAAGTAGACATCCGGTTTCAGAGACTCGGCAGTCTCCTGGATCCAGGCAAGAACTTCAATATTCTTGTCAACCTGGCCGGAATAAAACTCCTTGGCTGCATCCAGACGGAAACCTGCAACACCTTTATCCAGCCAGAACTTCATGATCTCTGTGATCTCTGCACGCAGATTCTCGTTGTGGAGGTTCAGATCCGGCATATCATAATTGAAACATGCCTCATAATACCAGTCCGTTCCCTCAACAACACAGTATTTGGAATCCTTTTCTTTCTTAAAGAAATAATAATCCAGATACTTGCAGTCTTCTGCATTTGGCTCTTCGCCCTCTTCCAGTCCCTGCAGATAGCTCACAGCCTCCTTGAACCAGGCATGTTCACTGCCGGAGTGGTTGAGCACCAGATCAAGAATGACATGAATATCGCGTTTTTCACACTCCGCCATGAAATTCTCGAAATCTTCCATCGTACCATATTGCGGATCGATGGCATAATAATCCGTTACATTATATTTGTGATAAGAGGAGCTCGGGTGGATCGGCATCAGCCAGATTCCGTTAATTCCCAGTTCCTCCAAATAGTCGAGTTTAGAAGTGACTCCGTTGAGATCTCCGATCCCGTCTCCGTCGGAATCACAAAATGAATAGACGAAAATCTCGTACCAGGTTCGATAATTGTCGTCCGGGCTTTCCACAATTGCCTCAGAACTTACAACCGCCCCCGATGCAACATCGGGAGCGGCCGTTGAATTCGTTATTTCATCTTTTGATGCACAGCCGGCTAAGGCAAGGATCGCGGAAAGCAGGCTCAGGATATATCTGATCTGCTTCATATGCCTTAACCCTTTACTGCGCCGCCCATTGCTTCCTGGTAGAATTTCTGAGTGATCATGAAGAGGATCGCGATCGGGATGGATACCAGAACTGCTGCCGCACAGAAACGTGTGAACCAGCCGCCGATGTATTCCATTTCGAGCATCTTCCACATACCGATGGAAACGGTTGCGTACTGGATCTCAGCACGAACGATGATCTTCGCAAAGATGAAGTCCATCCACGGACCCATGAATGCTGTGATAACCTGGTAAACGACCATCGGCTTACATAACGGTAATGTGATCTTGCAGAATGTCTGCCAGCGAGTACATCCATCGATCATAGCAGCTTCATCAAGAGCCTTCGGAATAGTATCCATATAACCCTTCATAACTGTGAAGCCTGTACCTGCACCTGCAGAGAAGCAGATAACAAGAGCGATCGGGATTCTGTTGCCCTCTGTAAGGCCCATAGCCTTTAAGAGGAAGTAAATAGCAACCATGGACATGAAGGCCGGGAAGAGGTTGATAACCATCGCCATGTTCATGTACGGTTTACGCATTGTCCATTTCACACGAGACAGACAGTAGGAAACTGCCAGCACGAAGAATGTGGATACTAAACAGGAGAAGCAGGCAATGATAAATGTGTTCGCGAACATCTTCGGGAAGTTCATTGTCGCAACGTCTGTGAAAAGACCGATATAGTTGTCAAGTGTGTATTCCTTCGGAAGGAATGTCGCACAGTACATACCTGTGCTCTCGCCACGGAAGCTGTGAGCGATGATCCAGATGAACGGGATGAGCCAGATAATGGACACAATCACAAGGAATACATGAACAGCGATATCTGTGATCATTTTTTGCTTTTTCATAGATTTCGGTTCTTTAGCCATTATTTGAATCCCTCCTCATTCTTATAGGATCCGGAGTTCCGGTATGTAATAAGAGCCACAGCTGCCAGAACTACGAATGTGAAGATACCGATAACGGCACCCATGTTGAACTGCTGTTTATCAATGGACAGCTTGTACAGCCATGTAACAAGCAGGTCTGTCTGACCGGCAGAATCACCAACGTAAGTCGGGCCGCCGCCTGTGAGCAGGTAGATAATGTTGAAGTTGTTGATGTTGCCTGTAAACTGAGTAATGATGTACGGAGTTAATACGAAGATCATGTACGGAAGTGTTACGTAACGGAACTGCTGAACTACGTTCGCACCGTCGATACGAGCTGCTTCGTACTGATCTGCCGGGATATTCTGGAGAATACCGGTTACCTGCATAACTGTGTACGGAATACCTACCCAGAGGTTTACAACGATCAGGAGCACTCTTGCCCAGATCGCATCTGTCATAAACGGGAATACTTCACCCTGGCCAAGAACACCAATGCTCTGGAGCAGAGTATTTACTGCACCGTTATCCTTGAACATATTACGGATGATCATAAGAGATACGAACTGTGGAACCGCAATTGTTAAGGAAAGGATTGTACGCCACATACCTTTGAAGCGTGTGGACGGGCGCTGAATGATCATCGCCATAAATGTTCCGAGGAAGAAGTTCAGGAATGTTGCAAAGAACGCCCAGATGAGTGTCCATAATAATACACTGCCGAACTGCTTACCGATCGCAGATGTGGAGTCGAACAGAGCTGTAAAGTTCTGAAGACCTACCCAGTCAAACAGGATCAGGTGATCGCCGACTGCAGAATAGTTTGTGAACGCCATACACATCATATACACGAGCGGTACCATAGTGAAGATCGCGATCATCGCAAACGGCGGGAACATTAACAGTTTGTGGATGTTTTCGTCCAGTAAGGACTTTAAGTCTGCCATGAAGCCCGGAGCTTTATGACCGGAACGTTTTACCTGGAGACCTGCGTAACCGCTGCGTACGGACTCCTGCCATACAACAGCAAAAGCGATGATAATGGCAATCGTAGCAACTGCGAACAGAAGGATCTGCTGAGAGTTGTCACCCTGTACGTAAACGTATACGCCTAAATCATCGTTCCACACTTCCTGAGTCGCTGTATCACCAAGACTCGGAAGCATATACAGCCAGTAAAGGCCGTTTGTGTACATGTAATAAATAAATGCAGCTTCAATGCCGAGGAACAGAAGACCCTTAACAAGCTGTCCTGCAGCAAAGTTGCCGAGACCCATGATCAGGCAGGAGAGCCAAATCACGATACCGCCGTTCTTTAACGCTGTCGGTAAGGATGTAGAACCGATATGGTTATAAGCGGCGATGGGTTTCGTTGTTTCTTTCATAGACACGATACCGTCCCCCTTCGTGTTTATTTCGTTTTAAATTTACAGGAATTTCCTGTAAATTTAAAATAAGGCGACGACCGGTTATCCGGCCGTCGCCAGATTCCTTAATTGAAACTGGAGAATCAGATCAAATTACAGACCGTTGCTGTTGAGGAGCTGCATTGTAGCATCAAGCATCTCTTTCGCGTTGTCTGCTGTGATGGAACCGTTGAGGATGTTAAGACCAAAGTTCTTAACCGGATCCCAGAAGTTAGCCATCTCAGCAAGTACCGGCTGAGCGATTGTGTTTGCCATCTGAGCGTTCAGTGTAGCAACTGTCGGGTTGGATTTGATTGCTTCTTCTTCTGCACATGCGGAAGCAGCCGGTGTGTAACCGCTGAGCTCATAACGGCTTAAAAGAGCTTCCGGAGATGTGAGGAACTGTGCAAGCTGCATAGCTGCCTTCGGGAACTTCGCGTTCGGGTTAACACCAACCGCTTTGTTGGAAGCGAAGGACTTCATCTGGTAATCTGTACCGTTCATTGTGAACTTCGGAAGAACTGCACAGCCAAGTTTGTCACCAAGGGACTCGTAAAGAGCCGGCTGATCCCAGTCACCGGAGAACATAGCCTGGATGGAACCGTCTTTCATACCTGCAACGCCGATACCGTCAACGTCGTTCACGAAGTTCGGGCTCTTAACCATCTCTGCCATGTATTTTGTAGCTTCTACGCAAAGGTCAGAGCTGAAGTCGATACCAGCTTCTGCATCAACACCCTGCGGTCCGAATACTGTAGCGCCAACGCCGAAGAAGAATGTACCTGTGTACCAGGAGTTGTCCATCGGGAAGGATACAACGCCTTTTTCAAGCATTGTGCCGATGTTCTTGATATCTTCCTCGTTGAATGTCTCTTTGTTATACCACATGAACCATGTGTTCGGGGATGTCGGGAAACCGTAAACACCACCGTCTGTATATGTAAGAAGATCTACGTGTGTCTGGGAGAAGTTGTTCTGTACTGTCTCAAGGTAGGAACCGCCAAGTTTGGATAAAGCGCCAGCCTCGATCAGTGTACCCATCTGGTCGTTAGCATAGAAGAATACGTCAGCAGCTGCTGCCGGGTCATTCTTAACGATAGATGCTGCATCACCTTCACCACATACACCGATATCCCATGTAATATCGTACTCCGGATGAGCTTCCTCGAATTTCGGGATCATTACGTTGATCCAGCTGTTCTCGTCAACCTGGTCAACCTGCGGTGCCCATACTTTAAGTGTGATTGCTTCCGGACCTGCCGGAGCTGCTGTTGTTGCCTCTGCTGCTGCCTGTGTAGCTGCCGGAGCTGCTGTTGCTGCTGCCGGTGCCTTCGGAGCGCCACATCCAACGAGGGAGAGTGCCATAGAAGAAACTAACAGTGTGGAAACTAATTTTTTCATTTTACTATACCTCCTGAATTATAATAATGATTTATGCGTCAACAGAATCCCATACTGATTCTGTGGAAGCCAAAGAGATTATGTTCTCACAAGGAAGTGAGAACATAGAAAGAGTATACTCTTTCTGCGTTTCTAAACTTTTACGAAACTCTACAAAACTTTTGTAAACAAATTAAATAAAGTATACCACTCCATATCTGGAAACGTCAACCTGTAAATAGACGAACTTTTGTACATTTTTTTGTCCAAAATGTGCAAATATGGATGCCTTTGCGCCTTTTTTGCATTTATACCTTTCAAACATCATATGTCCGAAATTTTAGCGCCAAAATTTTTCGTAAAGTTTCGTTGTTTTTTAGTTGTTTTCGTAATAAAGCATCACAGCTTCGTACGGACGAAGCTCCGGTGCAAATTCACGATAGTTGCCGATCAGCATCTCAGAACCGTGATACTCTTCCGGAACCTCAAACTCCATGGTCTCGTCTGTAAAGTTGCAGACAACCAGAAGATGGGCATCCTCTGTGTCACGAGTGTAAGCAAACACCTTCTCATCCTCCGGACAAAGCAGTGTAAAACTTCCGTCACGGAAAATCGGATATGTCTTGCGCAGATCGATCAGCTTCTTATAATAATGGAACACGGAATCCTGATCATTCAGAGCTGCTTCTGCATTGATCTCTGTATAATTTTCATTCACAGAGATCCATGGAGTTCCCTCTGTAAATCCTGCGTTTACTCCGGCTGTCCACTGCATCGGTGTACGTCCGTTGTCACGGCTTCTCGCATGAATGGAATTCATCACCGCTTCCGGAGCATAACCGAGGGCGATACGCTCATTGTAAACATTCAGAGTTTCCAGATCCACATGTCGTTCGATCGGAAGGCAGATATTGGTCATGCCAATCTCTTCGCCTTGGTAAATGTACGGAGTTCCTTCCATTCCATGCAGCATGGTCGCCAGCATCTTTGCGGATTCCACGCGATATTCTTTATCATTGCCCCATCTGGAAACCACACGTGGAAGATCATGATTGTTCATAAACAGGCTGTTCCAGCCGCATCCGTGAAGTTCCTGCTGCCAGCGGCAGTAACAGTCCTTTAACTTCGGAAGGCTCAGTGGGATCATGTCCCACTTATCTTTTCCCGGTTCCTGGTCTAAGCAGATATGCTCGAACTGGAATACCATGGAAAGCTCACTTCCGTCCGGCGCACTGTAGAGTTTTGCACGCTCCGTATTGGCGCCCCATGCCTCACCGACAGAAACAATTCCTTCTTCAATAAATGCTTCACGGGATAACTCTCGGAAATAATCATGAAGTTTCGGTCCGTTGCAGGTGATCTGAAGATCCGGATCTTTTCCGATCTGGTCAATTACGTCCAGACGGAACCCTTCGATCCCCTTTTCTACCCAGAAACGGATCATATTGTAAATATCTTTACGCATCGCCGGGTTTTCCCAGTTGAGATCCGGCTGTTCCACTGCAAACTGATGGAAATACCATTCTTTCAGATGCGGAATATAAGTCCATGCAGAACCTCCAAACGTTGCACGCATGTCGTTCGGCGGAGTATTCTCATCTCCGTCTCTCCAAATATAATAATCGTGATACGGATTGTCTTTTCCTTTTAAAGCCTCTTTGAACCACGCATGCTGATCCGAGCTGTGGTTCAGTACCAGGTCAAAAATAATGGAGATACCGCGTTTTTTTGCTTCCGCGATCAGCTCTTCCATATCTTCCATCGTACCGAACATCGGATCGATGGCACAATAATCGGAAATATCATATCCATTATCTACCTGCGGAGATGCACAAACCGGAGAAAGCCAGATTCCATCAATGCCCAGATGTTCAAGATAATCCAGTTTGGAGATGATGCCGCGCAGGTCACCGACTCCGCTTCCGGTTGTATCCTGAAAGCTCTTCGGATAAATCTGATAAAATACAGCAGACTTCCACCAGTCACGTTTGCTTTTATCTAATACTACTTTAGCCATAAACCAACTTCTCCCCTTCTATTCTATTATTGTTTCGCAATGTTTAGTATATTATCTTTCCGTTTTTCCGTCAATAACCATTCGTTTGAACCCATTTTTTCAGCATTACTCCTAATATTTTTCTATAATTTTGTTGTTTTTGTATAATTTTACTTTTTACCGAAATTCAACGAAACATTTATTTTGCATTTCTGAAAACCTTATGATATGATGGAACCAGCAGACTATTATGAATACTTTTACTTTTAAAAGGAGAACACACTTATGTTTGAGATTTACAATTCTGCAGATTTTGAAAAGGCATATACTTACACAGGCAGCGATCTCGGAACCACATGGTCTCCGGAGCAGACCTTCTTCCGCCTCTGGGCACCGACAGCCGATTCGGTTGTGATCCGTCTGTATAAAAGCGGAAATCCGGATGCCGCAGACCTTATGGAAACCATTTCCATGACCCGCGATATCCAGGGTACCTGGACCGCCGCAAAAACCGGCGATCTGAACGGTGTATATTACACATATCTGGTAAACGTAGACGGACAGGAAGTAGAAGCCTGCGATCCGTATGCACGTACAACCGGAATCAACGGCCACCGTGCCATGATCCTGAACCACAGAACTACCGATCCGGAAGGCTGGGACCAGGATAAAGATCCAAACTTCGACAAGGCGATCACTGACTCTGTGATCTACGAACTTCATGTTCGCGACCTGAGTATGAATGAATATTCCGGAATTCAGAACAAGGGCAAGTTCCTTGGTCTTGCAGAGACTGGAACCACAACTCCGGACGGTCACTCCACCGGACTTGATTATATTAAAAATTTAGGCGTTACTCACATCCATCTTCTTCCGGTATATGATTACGGATTTACGGATGAGAGCCTCGCGCTCCCGCAGTATAACTGGGGTTACGATCCGGTAAACTTCAACACTCCGGAAGGCTCCTTCTCCACAGATCCTTACCATGGCGAGGTTCGTGTTGCAGAGATGAAGCAGATGGTTAAAACACTCCACGACAACGGACTCAGTGTTGTCATGGACGTGGTATACAACCATGTTTATGATGGTCCGGAATTCTGTTTCAATAAAATTGTTCCGGGTTATTTCAGCCGTATCAATGCAGAGGGTGTCTGGTCCAACGGTTCCGTCTGCGGAAATGATACCGCTTCTGAGAGAAATATGGTCCGCAAGTATCTCGTGGACAGCGTTTGCTACTGGGCTGACGAATACCACATTGACGGCTTCCGTTTCGATCTGGTAGGTCTGATCGATGTGCAGACGATGAATGAGATCACAACCGAGGTTCACAAGAAACATCCGAATGTGATCTTCTACGGCGAAGGCTGGGATATGCCGACCGAACTGACAAAAGCAGACGTTGCTCTGGCAATTCAGCCAAACTCTGTAAAAATGCCGGCGTTCTCCTTCTTTAACGATACGATCCGCGACCTGCTTCGCGGTAAGATCCAGGATCATACAGCACCGGGATATATCAATGGGGTTCCGACATCCAAAGAAATCCTGAATGCATGTTTCATGGGCATGCCGACCTGGGCAGCAGAACCGTACCAGTGCATCAACTACGTGTCCTGCCACGATAACCATACCTTGTTCGACCGCATTGCACTGACTGCTCCGAACAATTCAGAGGAAGACCGCATCCGCATGAACCGCCTGGCTGCTGCATTTTCCATCCTGTCTCAGGGTATTCCGTTCTTCCACGCAGGTGAGGAAATGCTCCGCACCAAACCGGACGGCAACGGCGGCTTTGATGAAAACAGCTATCGTTCCCCGGATGAAGTCAACGCGATCCGCTGGGATAACCTCTCCAAACCGGAGCACAGCAAGACCATCGAATACTACCGCGGTCTGATCGCATTCCGTAAGGCTCATAAGGCTCTTCGCAATCAGCTTCGCAAGGACGTTTTCCATTCCGTGCAGATGATCCCGTTCAGAAATCAGCACGCAGTCCTTTACCGCGTACAGGATGAAGCACAGGATCTTTTCCTGATCTTCAATGCTTCTTCCGAGTCCGTTTCCGTGGAGCTTCCGGCAGGAACCTGGGATCTTATGATCCATGATGATCTGGCAGGCACAAGTGTACTTGCGCAGAAAACAGGCAGTGTAGAAGTCGCTCCGATCTCCACAACGGTTCTGACCTGCACCAAATAATCTTGTCTCCTCTTTTTCAATAAAAAGTGCTGTGAAATGATGATCCGTCATCTCACAGCACTTTTTTATTCTTATTTTGTTTCGTCTAATTCTTTCTGCCACTGATGAGAAAGACGTCCGAATCTTCTGGTCAGTGTACGGATATCCTTCTGCAGTTTCTCCGGCATTTCCTCTTCTGTGATCCTCCATCTCCAGTTGATTCCAACGGTCGACGGCTGATTCATTCTCGCAGAGTTATCGTATCCAAGATAATCCTGCATCGGAATGATACACAGATCCGCATGGCTTCGCATAACAAGGTTGATGATGTTCCAGTAAATTTCCTCATCTAAAGAATGGTAATCATTTAAATAATCCCTCGCCATAGTTCTTTCTTCATCTGAAATATTTTTGAACCATCCGGTCAGTGTTTCATTGTCATGAGTTCCTGTGTATGCCACGCAGTTCTTATCATAGTTGTGCGGGAGATAATCGCTGGCATTTCCGGTATCTCTGGAATCAAATGCAAACTCCAGAACCTTCATGCCCGGGAAGCCGCTGTCTGCCACCAGCTGTTTTACTGTATCAGTCATGTAGCCCAGATCCTCTGCGATCACAGCACGATCTCCCAGAACTTCCTTCATACGGTTGAACAGGGACATACCCGGTCCTTGTTCCCAGTGACCGCCCTTCGCAGTCTCTGCACCGTACGGAATGGAGAAATACTCATCAAAGCCGCGGAAATGGTCGATTCGCACCACATCGTACATATTGAAGCAATACCAGAGTCTGGACATCCACCATGCATATCCTGTGTTTCTGTGATAATCCCAGCGGTAAAGCGGATTGCCCCAGAGCTGTCCGATGGCAGAGAATCCGTCCGGCGGACAGCCTGCGATCGCCAGCGGAACATTGTTCTCATCCAGCTGGAACAGTTCCGGATTCGCCCATGCGTCGGCACTGTCCATGGCAACGTAGATCGGAATATCTCCGATGATCTGTACACCATTGCTGTTCGCATAAGCTTTTAATGCACCCCACTGCTGAGTAAATTTAAACTGTAAATACTGCTGGAACTCGATATCAAAATAGAGTTCCTCGCGATAATAATCCATGGAATATCCATAGCGGAAACGAATATCTTCCGGCCACTCGGTCCACGGTTTTCCTTCAAAACGATCCTTCAGAGCCATGAACAGGGCATAATCGGACAGCCACCAGTTATTTGCCTCCAGAAACTTCTGATAGTCCGGATTCAGGCTGATATTGCTGCGCTCATACGCTTTTCTTAAAAGCGGATAACGATTCTTATAAAGTTTCTCGTAATCAATGTCATTGACATCTGCTCCGAAATCCGCGCTGTCACACTCTTCCTTCGTGAGAACTCCCTCTTTTACCAATTCTTCCAGATTGATAAAATACGGATTGCCTGCGAATGTGGAGAAGGACTGGTACGGAGAATCTCCGTAGCTGGTCGGTCCCAGCGGAAGGATCTGCCAATAGCACTGTCCTGCCTCTTTCAGCCAGTCAACAAAGCGATATGCCTCCTTTGAGAAGCAACCGATTCCGTATGGCGATGGCAAGCTTGTAATGGAAAGTAAAATACCAGATGTTCTATTCATTCTCATCATCTTCCTCTTCTGCTGCCTCAAGCGCATTCAGAGCATCCCAGTTTGCACGGCCAAAACGTTTTGTCAGCGCAAGGATCTCATCACCGAGTGTCTCCGGGATCAGATCTTTCTTCATTCTCCAAGTCCAGTTATTTTCAACCGTACCCGGTGTATTCATACGAGCAGAGTTGTCCAGACCAAGCCAGTCCTGGATCGGAACGATGCAGACATCTGCTGCACACATCATACCAAGACGGATCATCTTCTCATGGATCTTCTCTGCCGGAGTTGTCTGATCATCCAGGTATGCTCTGATATGAGCCTGCTCTTTCTCATCCAGACCTGCGAACCAGCCGTAAATAGTCTCGTTGTCGTGTGTTCCTGTGTAAACAACACAGTTGTTGATATAGTTGTGCGGCAGATATTCATTGGAACCGCCGATATCTGCGGAGTCAAATGCGAACTGAAGAACCTTCATGTTCGGGAAACCGCTGTCTTTCACAAGCTGGCGAACGCCCTCTGTCATAAGGCCGAGATCCTCTGCGATGAATTTTCTCTCACCAAGCTCTCTTGCAAGAGTATTGAACAGATCCATACCCGGACCGTCTTCCCAATGACCGTCAAGTGCTTTTCCGGAACTTGCCGGGATAGAGAAGTACTGGTCAAAACCTCTGAAGTGATCGATACGAACCACATCGTATAATTTGAAGCTGTACCAGAGTCTTGTTACCCACCAGTGGTAATTGGTCTGTTTGTGGTAATCCCAGTTGTAGAGCGGATTGCCCCAAACCTGACCGTCTGCAGAGAAACTATCCGGCGGACAGCCTGCAATATTTACCATCTCGTTATTTTCATTTAACTGGAACAGTTCCGGGCTCGCCCATACATCAGAACCGTCCGGAGACACGTAGATCGGAATATCGCCTACGATCTCGATGTGTTTGTCATTTGCATATTTCTTTAATGCACTCCACTGCTCGTAGAACTTGAACTGCATATATTTCTGGAATTCAACTTCAAAGTACAGTTTCTCACGATAATAATCCAGCGCAAAACCATAGTGCATACGAATATCTTCCGGCCACTGAGTCCAGCCTTTGCCGTCAAAAAACTCTCTTACTGCCATGAACAGAGCATAATCATCCAGCCACCAGAAGTTGTCCTGTGTGAACTTCACAAAGTCTTTATTCTGGCTAATGTTGCTGCGCTCGTATGCTTTATGTAAAAGCGGAAGGCGGTTCTTGTAAAGAAGATCATAATCAATCTTCTCTTCATTGTCGCCAAACTCTGCTTCTGCACACTCTTCTGCTGTCAGCACACCTTCTTCAACCAGTGCATCCAGGCTGATGAAGTACGGGCTTCCTGCAAATGCAGAATATGCCTGATACGGAGAATCGTATGCTCCGCTGTGGCTTGTGGAACCTAACGGAAGAATCTGCCAGTATTTCTGACCTGCTTTTTCTAACCAGTCTACGAAATCATATGCCGCCTGGTCAAAACAGCCAATGCCGTACTTGGACGGAAGGCTTGTAATAGAAAGTAAAACGCCTGCATCTCTTTTCATATTTGCTACTCCCTTCGATGTTGTTATATCTTATCTGTCTTATTTTTCAATCTCATGGATCGCTTCGTATACGCGAAGGATCTCTCCGACACTCCATGCCTGTGCAAAGCAGCCCTTGCTCTCAGTCGGGAAATCGCCCTCATAGATTTCCGGAAGCTGTCCCACACAGCCCTCACGCATCATCGGCTCCATCGCACTCAGCTGCTCTTTCACGTACGCTGCCGCCTCTTTGGAATTTCCATTCACCTTCAGATACGCCAGATAATACGCGCCCATCGGGAATACCCAGGTTGTTCCCTGATGGTAAGCCATATCACGGTCATACTGGGCACCGCCGTAATTCGGATGGTACTCCGGATCCTCCGGACTGAGGGTTCTCAGACCGCACGGAGTATGTAAATGACGGTAAACCGTATCTACAACGCTGCGCTCCTGCTCCGGAGAAAGCATCGTAAACGGCATGGACACTGCCCAGATCTGGTTGCAGCGCAGCTGCTCGTCTGCCTTTGTACCGGAAATCACATCGCGCAGATAACCCTTTTCTTCTATATAGAAAGCTTTTACAAAGGACTCTTTTACCTGTTCCGCAAGTGTGCGGTATTCTGCTCCGTCCAGCCCCATCTGAACTGCCAGCTGATCCATAATACGCAGAGCATTGTACCAGTATGCGTTGATCTCGACCGGTTTTCCATGGCGCGGTGTCGGAAGGATTCCCTGCACACAAACGTCCATCCATGTCACCTGATCAAGACCGCCTCCTGCAAAGATCAGACCGTCTTTGTCCATTCCAATGGAATGATGGGTTCCCTTTTTATAATTGGCAACAATTCGCTCCATCACCGGCCACGCTTCTTTCACGAAGTCCATGTCTCCGGTACGGCTCACATACTGCCATACGCAATCGATCAGCAGAAGGGCTGCGTCAACCGTATTGTACATCGGCTGCTGTGCACCTTCCGGGAACAGATTCGGTACCAGACCATCCTTCTCATACGCCAGGAATGTGCGAAGAATACTCTTCGCATCCTCATAACGGCCGGCAGCCAATGTACATCCGGAAAGAGCAATCATCGTATCTCTTCCCCAGTCACTGAACAGCGGATATCCTGCAAGGATCGTCTTTCCGTCTGTGGAATCTCTTCTCGCAATATACGCATCTGCGCCCATCACCAGCTGCTTCGCAACCGGATCTGTGAACTTGCAGTCTTCCTGAAGTCCTTTCAGACGTACGATCTGCGACTCCAGCATCTCCTTGCCGGACATGGCATCCTCGTCCATGGAGAATACCACTTCCATCTGAAGTGTTTCCCCCGGCTGAACAGTCTTCGTAAGTTTGCAGCAGGAAACTGCAATGCCTTTACCCGGACGTCCGTCCTTTGCATCTTCCGGATAAACCAGGGTCTGGCTGCGAAGTCTTGTCTTCTCCGCCTCCGCATCTGTCTTCACATATAATGTATATGTTCCGTCGGAAATCATTCCGTTTTTATAAGTAAACTTCTTCTTTGTCTCCATTGCCTGCTCTTTCGGCAGGAATTTCAGGAACGGTTCCACCGATAAGGTACACGGTTCCTGAGAACGGTTTTCAATGGAGTATAAAACTGCGGAAGCATTTTTTTCAAACTGCATCGCGCACTGTCTTGTAACCTGAACACCGGAAACCTGATATGTCCAGGACGGTGCATATTCAAAAGAGAACGCCGCCAGATGACGGTAACCGTCCTCCGCTGCTGTTCTTCCCGCAAATTCCTGAGTAGAAAGGAACACTTCTTTTTCACCGATCTTTAATGTCTCACTCATTCGGTGAACCATCATAATACGCTCATTCGGAGCTTTCACCGCTGCAACAAGAATACCCTGGTCACAGCGCGGCACGGAAAAAGCAGATGTGACAGACACATAGCCGCCGAGGCCATTGGTCAGCAGAAACAAATTCTCCTGGGCTCTTGCCAGCGAACGCATATCCTGTTTTCCATAAAGAAAGCGCATCGTTTTTCCTCCTTCTCCCCACACCGGGGCAGTCCTCTGTCCGGTTTCCATTTCCGAAACAGGGAGTTTTCGTAAAGTTTTGTTGATATCAACTATATTGCTATTCTGTATTTTCGTCAATACTTGTGAAACAATCCAAGCTTTTTCATCAGATTGCTCAACAATTTTACCATAAATTCAGCAGTTTTTCCATACAAAAAAAATTTCTCCTCTTTTAAACCGAAACTTATCGAAACTTTTTCCCAACATCTATTTACTTATAAAAACATTGTATGCTATAATAAACTATCATGGGAAATGTATTGGCTACATATCAGGGGGAAATATTATGGCTACATTAGATGATATCGCACGGGAACTGGGGGTTTCTAAAGGTACCGTTTCCAAGGCATTGAACGGTGCAAAAGATGTCAGTCAGAAAACAAAACAGTCCGTTCTTGAAACGGCTGTCAAACTTGGCTATTTCCGTGCGCCGCGCAACGCACCGTCACAGAAACTTGCCCTGTTTGTCATTAATATGGAATACAAAAAACCGGAAGACTTTGGTTACGACGTGATTTCCGGTTTTCGAATCACGGCCGAACCTGCCGGTTTCTTAGTGGATGTCATTCCGCTGACCAGACAAATGCAGTTCGACTGGCACTACGATGACTTCATGATCCGTGAAGGCTACTGCGGCGGATTTTTACTCGGCCTTTCCTTATCCGAACCATGGCTCAATGAAATCGCCGACTGTAAGACTCCGACCATCCTTTACGATAACTACATTCGCGGAAATCCAAGGGTCACCTCGATCGGCATTGACAATGAGGAAGGCATTGAGATGGCTGTCCATTACCTTCAGTCTCTGGGACATCAAAAGATCGGTTATCTCAGCAGTGACCTCAATTCACAAGTCTACCGAAAACGTTACGATGCATTTATCAAGGCTATGTCAACAAGCGGCCTTGTCGCAGATGACAGCGTCATGGGCGCAGATTTCCATGTAAACATCTGCCTCACGAACCATCTTCCGCGTTTATTAAAGAATGAATGCACAGCCATCCTTTGCAGTCATGATGTTCTGGCCCACAGTGTTATGATCCACTGCCTGGAGCTCGGTCTGCGCATTCCGGAGGATATCAGCATCATGGGCTTCGATGATATTCCGCTCTGCAGATACACGGCTCCGCCGTTGACCACCATCCGCCAGAAACGAACTTCCCTCGGAAAAAGCGCATTCAGTGCACTGATCAACCAGTTAAACCACGTTCCGATGGGTACGCTGCTGCTGCATGCAGAACTGATTGAACGAGCATCCTGCGGACCGGTAAATAGAAAAGACTGAAAATGAATAATTCATTTTCAGTCTTTTCTATTTCATAACCGATCATGGATGATCCC
>JAFOCX010000084.1 GCA_017380975.1 Lachnospiraceae bacterium | reverse complement strand
CGGATCTGCCTTTGCATCCATCAGGATCTGTGTCACCATGGAAGTTGTGGTTGTCTTTCCATGAGTTCCTGCAACAGCAATGGAATTCTTGTAGTTTCTCATGATCTGGCCCAAAAAGTCAGCTCTGGAAAGCATCGGAATTCCCTTCGCTTCCGCTGCCATATACTCCGGATTGTCCGGATGGATCGCTGCCGTATAAACAACAACATCAATTCCTTCAATAATATTCTCCGCTTTCTGACCGTAGAACACCTGCGCACCGTTGCGCTCCAGCATCTTGGTCAGTTCAGACTCGTGTGCATCTGAACCGGATACAGTAAATCCGCGCTCCAGAAGGATCTCAGCGAGACCGCTCATGCTGATGCCGCCGATACCAATGAAGTGGACATGGTTTGGTTTGTTAAAATCTATATGATACATCGAAATCTCCTCTTGGATTATATGCTTAATTATTTGGATTTATCATACCATAAATCCTCCAGAAAATCTACCTTATGAAAAAAACTGCCTATTCCGTTCTCACAGAATAAGCAGTTCATCACTATCCAAAAATCATCTTTCTATACTTTGCCAGTACAGAGATCAATAACTGGCCCAGCACCCCGATTGCCAGGATCTCGCCGATTCCGATCGTGATCATCATATACCAGACCAGATCTTCCGATCCGTATGCAAACTTCAGCACCCACGGAATGATCAGTGTGTTCGATAAGATCGGCGGCAAAGATACCAGCCAGCGGTTCCTGCGAAGCAGCCAGGATCCGATCGCACCGATCAGAGTTGCCAGACTTCCGAACACAATATCCATCAAAACAGCTCCTCCGAGAAGATTGGAGATCAGGCAGCCGATAAACACTCCCGGGATCGCTGCAGGCGTAAAATACGGTAATACGCAAAGCGCCTCCGATACGCGGAACTGGATCGGTCCATAACTGATCGGACGCAAGAGCAGAGTCAGCACCACATAAATGGCTGCGATCAGTGCACTAAACACCAAGTTACGAGTTTTGTTCTCTTTCATATTCAATTTTCTCCTTTAGTTTTGTTTTAGGTCAGGAAGGTCTCGAACTGACCATATTAGCAGGGGGTACTATAACATAAATGACCTGAAAAATCAAGGGTCTGTACACCCTTGTTTGAAAATTTGTCACATGATAAAATTCCCCTGTGAGAGCACTCATGACAGGGTAACAGCCTCCTGAGTTTATGAAATCCATGCACGTGGAATACATAAGAAAGGAGGTGACGCGTATGACGGCCTATGAGATTATTACAATTTTCACAGAGATATTAGTTCTTTTAATATCTTTTGGCAGCCTACTCATCGCATTACTTGCCTTTCTCGACAAGAGAAACAGCAAATAAAAATGCCTATCCTGTCTCGCACACAGGATAGGCAGGTCCTTAAGGACTAAAAACCCTAAACTCAGCGCTTCCACTTTGGAGTGGGTGCTCTCATATCATTATAATATCATCATAAATTTTAAAAATCAAGGGTCTCACAGTTCAATCAATCCGTTTCCCTCAGATACCTCATCACTTCCCCATAGCTCTTCTCATATCCCTCAAACCGGATCGCATGCAGACCAAATCGTTTTGCTGCCTCGATATTGGCTGCATTATCGTCAATAAATAATGCCTCATCCGGGATCAAATCACATTTCTCGCAAAGTCTCTGATAGATTGCCGGATCCGGCTTGATCAGCTTCGCATGACAGGAAAATAATCCTCCATCCATATAAGGAAGGAAATCCAGCACCTCCGAGTTTAATTCCATCAGGAATTCCGAGTAGTTGGATAAGAATACAACCTGATACCCCCTTTCCTTCAGCTGTTTGATCCACGGGATCGCATAATCCATCTTGTGCAGACAGCCGCCTGCGTTCTCTAATGCTGTATGAATTTCTTTTTCATATCCCGGGGCAGCCTTCTCCATCAAAGCAACGATCTCATCGTAACTCAACACACCGCGATCAAATTCTTCCCAATAACCATTTTTCCAAAATGCATCTGTGATCACACGCGCCGTTTCTTCATCATAGATAGAGCAAATATACGGCCACCAGCTGAAATCCACAAGTACATTTCCGATATCAAAAATTACTGTATTAATCATGTTTTTCTCCTGAAACCTTATGCAAATAACATCCTGCCTCATGGGAATTGATGATTCCCGCTGCCTGCAGATAGGAATAAATGATCGTAGATCCTACGAACTTCATTCCTCGTTTTTTCAAATCTTTTGATATGGTATCTGACAGCTCCGAAGTTGTCTTGTCCCATTCGTAAATGATCGCTCCGTCCGTAAAATGCCATAGGTACTTCGCAAACGTGCCATATTCTTTTTGAATCTCACGGAATATGTTTGCGTTGTTGACCGCTGCCTTCATTTTCAGTTTGTTGCGGATCAGATTTTTATTCTGCAGCAGTTCTGCCAGCTTCTCTTCTCCGTATCCACATACGGTATCCAGATCAAATCCGTCAAAGGCTTCTCTGAACGATTCACGCTTATTCAGCACACACTCCCAAGAAAGACCGGCCTGAAAACTTTCTAAGATCAACAGTTCAAACAGATTTCTGTCATCATACTCCGGAACACCCCACTCACGGTCGTGATACTCTACATAGAGCGGATTATTCAGATTGCACCATTTACATCTGCATTTCTCCATGATGCGTCCTCCAATACTATTTCTCAGCCAGTGCTTTCAAAGTATCTCCTGCCACACGGTATATGGTCCAGTCATCCATCGGAACAGCGCCAAGAGAACGATAAAAATCAATACTCGGCTGATTCCAGTTCAGACACACCCATTCCATACGACCGCATCCACGCTCCACAGCGATTCGTGCCAATTCTTTTAATAATGCCTTTCCGTATCCTTTTCCGCGATGTTCCACTTTTACAAAAACATCTTCCAGATACAGACCCGCACGTCCGACAAACGTAGAGAAGTTATGGAAGAACAGGGCAAATCCCACTTCCACACCATCTTCTACCGCAAAGATCACTTCTGCTTTTTTCTTTTCAAAAACCCACTCCTGCAGCAGTTCTTCTGTCGCTACCACTTCATCAGACATTTTTTCATACTCTGCCAATGCACGGATAAACTCCAGGATCAACGCTGCATCTTTCTCCTCTGCATATCGCATTTCAAATTTCGCATTCATTCCTTATTTCCCCCAAAAGCCTCTGCTTCCATTTTTCTCCTGACGATTTTTTAAGATGTCCTTTGCTCTCTGTCTGTCGTCCGTCAGCCTGGAGATCAAATATGCCTGGATCAGAATTCCGATCACGCTGCAAATACCTACCAGCACATGTGCACTGAAAGGCTTAAAGTAATAATTGAACGTCTCCAATGCAAACAGGAAAATACAAAGCTCCGACACCGCAAAGCTGATGATGTTTCCCAGCACCACAAACTTGATCTGCTGCATCTTACAGGCAAACACACACAGCCCTGCCACTACCGCAGCTGCCGCTGCGTATACCAATCCGGTTCCCCAGACAGCATCTCCGTACAGGCACAAAAAAACATATGGAATGCAGTATCCTATCAATAAAATCGTTCTGCTTTTTTTCACATCCATTTCCTTACTCCTCTGATGATTTATTCAAAAACTCTAAGATCCTCTGATTGAAATCTTGCGCCTCTTCGTACGCAGAATGTCCCATATCTTCATACATGTAGCATTCACAGCCGAGTTTTGACGCGATCTCTTCTGCAGCTTCACCCGTAAGCACCAGATCTTTTCCGGCACCGATCACGAACGCCGGACAAGTGATCTCTTCCAGTCGATCATAACAATTGCAAGTCAGACACGCCCTCGCTTTGATCGCAAACTGGCCCATGTCTTTCGGCTTTCCAAAACGAGAAACCAGCGGGAAATATTTTCCGAACTTCTCCACGTATGCATCGGAATAAACGATTTTCAGCATATCCTCTGTAATCCCTGCATAATCGCCATTCACAGCCAGACGAACCCAGTTGCTGATCACCTCACGTGCGGTATCATTTAATCTGGACATGGTGACACATAAAACCAGCTTGTTTACTAACTGAGGATGGTCCAAGGTCAGATACTGCGCGATCATACCGCCCTGAGAAATACCGACAACATCCGCCTTTTCTATCCCGATTTTCTGCATGACCTGTGCCAGATCATCTGCCATATTTTTGATCGTATATCCAATGGGAAGCTGACGCTTTCTGTCAAACGCATAAACGGTATAATCCTTGCCAAAAATCCGGTACATGAAAGAAAAGGCTTCCGCAAATTTTCTTACGGTCTTAAAGCTGAGCCCCGGGATCAGAACCAGCGTTTTTTCCCCTTCTCCGAATGTAATATAATCCATCACGGTATTTCCGATCTCTGCTTCATGTCTCTTCGTGTTGTAACGCATACCATCACCGTTCCTTCCACAATAAATATGTAATGACCGCAACTCCTATACAATCGATCAATACGTCTGTCACTCTTCCTGCCCTTCCGGGTACAAAAAGCTGATGAATCTCATCTGTCGCAGCATACAAGGCAGTCATCACAAATGCCAGCCTCAGCCATAGTTTTTTATTGACTTTCAGATTCGAACTCCAATGATACAGTCCCAATAGGATCGTTCCATGCAAGATCATGTACTCCGTAATATGGGCGCATTTTCTTACCGGCATCGACAACTGCTCACAAAGCTTACCTACGATCTCCGGAGAGAGCTCCAAAAGCCCCATTGCCTCTGCCATCTGTAACAGGAGCGTGGTAACTCCATCGCTCATTTCTGTAGACACATCTGCCGGCTGAGCGGAAAAATAAAAAATGGCTGCCGCAACAAAAAGTGCAGGCAGCCATGCAATATACCTTATAAATCTTGTTTCATGCATAATGATCATACTCCTATCACTAGAACCATTATACATGATATTTCTAAAAAATGAAACGGCAATCGCCACATTACAGGGACAGATCCTGTTTCGCACGAGCACGTCTGTCCATGATGGAATGAATGACAGGTACCAGGAACATCGCTACAATACCGCCTGCAAAACCGTTATTATAGAGGTTCATACCGCCATACACAATACCAACGTTCAATGCAACGGAAGAATGTAAATATCCTGCCAGCACACCCACGATCACACCAAACTCACCGGCAACCGGAGCCAATGTCGTGGAGAATAAGAGTGCCAGCATCGGAGACGGAGAACTGATCGTCCATTCTTTTGTAAAACTGCCCAACAGTACGCCAAGCATGATCGGTGCAATATTTCGAATGTGTTTACCGGTCGCACTGAATCCAACGATCGTAAAAATACCGCCGATGGTCGGACCGTTCAGCTCGCCTCCGACGATCACGACAAACAGTGTCGCAAACAGACCGTTGATACCCATGTTGAATACGGTTGCGCATCCGCCTTCATCACTCAGATAATCCGTACCGCCGATACCGGTACTTCGCAGGATCATTCCATAAGATTCCAGGACTCGTTTTCCTCCAAGACAATAAGAACCGATGATCATTCCCAGGAATAACACTCCGAGAATTCCTAAAAACAGATCATTGTATCCTTCTGCCCAGAGCAGACGTGATTCCGTCGTAATTCCAAAGGATTTCATCATTGATACAACAACGGTTGCAATAATACCGGATGCAAATCCGACGTTATACAGGGAGTAACCTTTATGCGCATAGTGGGAATGTGTGGCTAACGGCGGAAGTACAAAACCGATCATCGTACCGATCAGAAGCATTAACACCAATCTTACCACATACGGCCACTGAGACACGTACATGATCTGTGTAATGATCGGTGATAAGCTGGTACCGTACAGACCAACATAAACATACTTGGAAAACGGCATCTTATGATATCTCGCGTAAATAAATACGCCGAGAAGGATCGTCCAGATATTCAGAAGGTTTTTTCCAAATAATGAAAATCCGAACATCAGACAGCTGGATGTGATGGTATGACCATCCATCTCCATGCCTTGTTTATGAATAATATAAATACTGAGCAAGGTCAGAATTCCTGCATTCAAAAGTGCCGGACCCGGACCGCCAACCACAAAATAGTCTGTGATCAAAATATCCGGCTCCTCAAAAATTCGCACAAGTCCCGGAAGAATCTCCGACCAGGGCTGCAGAAATAAGGCTACAATGATAAAATATACAGGCAAAGCCGCCAGAAGAAGAAATCTGTGGTGTCTGGCAAATCGTTTGATCTTCTTGGTTCCGTCCATAAATCTCCTTTGAGTCTAATATTCCCGGTTGCAATTAAAATATATAAATATTTTACTATAGTTTTATTTATTTTGTAAACATTTGCAATTGTACTTCTTAAGAAACACAAGTATTTGTGACATGACGATTCTCGTTGCCACCCTATGATCACTGACATTCCCCGGCGAATCAATTCTGCTGAATACAAAATCCGCCCCGGCGCACAGCCGGAGCGGACCAAATCTACTTACTTCCCGGATTTTCAAAATAAGCCCGCAGTTCATCCACGACTTCACCGAACTCTTTTCCGGTTTCATCAATCGTAACTTCTGCATATCTCTCATAATATGCACTGCGTTCTTCATAAAGATCTCGCAGCGTCATTCCATCTTTCAAAACCACTCCTCGGTCTTTCAGATTTCCGAGACGCTTTTCCAAATCTTCGTAT
>JAFOCX010000011.1 GCA_017380975.1 Lachnospiraceae bacterium | reverse complement strand
CCACGTGCGGAGTGATCACCACATTGCCGCATGCCCAAAGCGGATCATCTGCCGGAAGCGGTTCCGGTTCTGTTACATCGAGACCACAGCCGCCAAGATGACCTTCCTGCATCACTGTTAATAATGCTTTCGGATCGATCGCATTGCCGCGTCCCACGTTGATCAGATAGGAGCCTTTCTTCATCAGACGCAGTCTTCTCTCATCCATCAGATGGTGAGTCGCCTCGCCGCCCGGAAGTACCATAGCAACGATGTCGGCTCTCGGAAGGAGGTTATCGATCTCGTCCAGAGTATACTGCTCATCCAGGTATTCCGGTTTGTTTTTATTGGTTCTTCTGATACCGATGGTATATGCACCGAGTGCTTTCACTTTCTTTGCATAGTCTCCGCCGATATCGCCCATACCCATAATCAGCACAGTAGAACCCTCGACGGAAATAATGCTTCCCATCGGATTGCCTTTCCACTGCCAGAGATGCTCTGCCTGATTTCTGTGGTACTGATTCAGACGACGGATCAAGTCAAATGTCAGTGCAAGCATGTGCTCAGACACAGCCAGACCATACGCACCTGTGGCATTTGTCAGAACACAGTCTTCCGGAAGAATTCCCGGTTTTGTATACTGGTCGGCACCTGCGGAATTGAGCTGGTACCATTCCAGATTTTCCGCACCCTGAATAAGTGTCGGCGGAAGGTTGCCAATGATCACGTTGGCACGGTTTACGTCTTCTTTTGTCACTTCCTTGCCCGGAATATAACGGAACACACAGGAGTATTTACCGGAAGAAGCTTTCTCTTCCAGATACTTTTTGTGCGCCTCATTGACCGGAATTGTAACAAGGATTTCTTTATTTAATGCTTTTAAATTGTCCATGTATATCCCTCTCCGATTGCTCTTGTTGCTTCCTTTAACCACTCATTTTCTTCCTCTGTCATGTACGGAGAAAGTTTTTCATAACACTCCTTGTGGTATGCATTTAACATGCGAACATCAGACGGCTCCATCACGGAAATATCCACACCATCCAGGTCGATCGGAGTAAAGGTTAATGTCTCGAAGTTCATGAACTGACCATACATGTTCTTCTCTGCTTTGTGACAGATCAGAAGGTTTTCTGTACGGATACCGTGGCTTCCTTCAATGTAAAGACCCGGTTCATCAGACTGGAACATACCTTCATCTAAAATGCAGCTGTCCATACGCTCCGGAACAATTTTCCAGCGGATTCCGTTCGGACGCTCATGTACGCTGGAAAGGAAACCGACACCGTGTCCTGTTCCATGGTTGAAGTCAAGACCCTGCTGCCATAATGCACCTCTTGCCTGATAATCCAGATTCATACCGCGGCAGCCATGGAGGAATTTTGCATTTGCAAGGCGAAGAGTACCCATGAGAACCCATGTGAAATGTTTCTTCATTTCTTCTGTTGCCGGACCAACGACGATGGTTCTTGTTACATCTGTTGTACCGTCATAGTACTGTCCGCCGGAGTCAACCAGATAGAAACCATTTGCCTCTACCATGGACTCATTTTCTTTTGTTGCATGATAATGACACATCGCAGCATTTGCACCGTAGGCGGAAATTGTGCTGAAGCTCGGTCCCAGGTAACCTTCCTGAGCCTTACGGAACTCTTCTAACTTCTCAGCAGCTTCTGTCTCGGAAAGTTCGATCTTGCCGACATTCTGTTTGATCCAGTAGATAAACTTTGTAAGAGCAACGCCGTCTTTGATGTGACATTTTCTTAAATTCTCCACCTCAACCGGATTCTTCACTGCTTTCATCAGAGAAGTCGGATTCATCGCTTCGATCACAACATTGCTTGCATCAATGCTGGAAGATAATGCATAATTCACCTTATCCGGCTCTAACAGGATCTTCTGCTCTTTTACTGCTGCAACTGCACCATAAATATCTTCATACTTTTCAACCTGAATGTTGTTCTCTGCAAAGTAAGCCATCACTTCTTCGCTGCAGCGGCTGCTGTTGATAAACAGGCGGAGAGAATCTTTCGCAACAAGAACGTGTGCAGTCGGAAGTACGTTTCCGTCTGTTGTTTCTTTTCTGATATTTAAGAGCCATGCAATATCATCCAGTGTGGAGATCACATGAAGGTCTGCGCCCTTTTCTTCCATCTCTGCTCTCAGTCTTGCCACTTTAGACTGTGTGGATTCACCGGAGAATTCCTCTTTCAGAACCCATACAACCGGAGCTTCCAGTTCCGGTCTTGTCTCCCATACCTCACCTACAAGATCGTGTCTGATCGCCATGGAGCCGTTTTTCTTTGCAGCGATCTTCTCGAATCCACGACCGATACCGGTATTCACCACGCGGCCATCCATACCTAAAACGCCGCCTTCCGGTAATTTCTCAGCAAGGAATGCATCAATTGTCGGAACGCCTTCCTCACCCATCTTCATCAGTTCTACATCCTGACCTTCCAGTTCTTTCTTCGCCTGAACGAAGTAACGGCCGTCAGTCCATACACCTGCAAAATCTTTTGTTACAACTAAAGTGCCTGCAGAACCGGTAAAACCGGATACATATGCGCGGCAGCGGAAGAAGTCTTCCACATACTCGGAATCATGGAAGTCGGAGGACGGTACATAATATGCGTCCATGTTGTGAGCTTCCATCAGCGCTCTGAGTTTTTCTAAACGTACGTTTGCCATTTTTTGTTACCCCCTAAACAGCATTTATAAGAGCGGAATGCCCGCTTTTTCTGCGAGTTCACGCACTTCATCCGGCCAGATGGATGCCTGAATCTCACCAATATGTGCTTTTCTTAAATAAAACATACAGATACGTGACTGTCCGATACCGCCGCCGATGGTATACGGAAGTTCTCCTGCAAGCAGTGCTTTCTGGAATGCCAATTCTTTTCTGTCTTCACATCCAGCGAGCTTTAACTGTCTCTCAAGAGATTCCTCATCGACACGGATACCCATGGAACTAAGTTCCAGTGCAATATCCAGGACCGGATAATAAACGATAATATCACCATTTAACTCCCAGTCATCGTAGTCCGGTGCACGACCGTCGTGCGGCTTACCGGAATTCAATTCCTTACCGATCTGCTCAATAAAGATTGCTCCATGCGCTTTCGCAGCCGCATACTCTCTTTCTTTTGCGTTCAGTTCCGGATAAAGATCCTCTAATTCCTGTGCAGTAATAAACTTGATATGCTCCGGAAGATAATGACCAATGTAGTCATACTCATAGGCCAGGTAATCCTCCGTGATCTTCAATGCTTTATATACGGCTGTTACGACTGCTTCCAGTGTCTCACGTGTTCTTTCTTCTTTTGTGATCACTTTCTCCCAGTCCCACTGATCCACATAGATCGAATGAATATTGTCTGTATCTTCATCGCGACGGATCGCGTTCATATCTGTGTATAATCCTTCGCCCGGTTTGAAACCATACTGCTTCAGTGCAAATCGTTTCCACTTTGCAAGAGAATGTACGATCTCTGCCTGACGGTGTCCTTCTTTCATATCGAAACTGACCGGTCTTTCCACACCATTTAAATTATCATTCAAACCGGATTCCGGTGTAACGAACAATGGCGCCGATACTCGAGTCAGATTTAACTGCTTTGTAAGTTCTTTCTGAAAAAAATCTTTTACTGTCTTGATGGCTATCTGTGTCTCTTTCAGATCAATCTGCGGTTTATAGCCTTCCGGTACATAAAAACTCATAGTTTATATTCCCTTCTGTCTTTCATTACGATAACATGCTAAGTATATCATCATTTTTAAAAAAAAGAAACAGAAAACTCCGTGGACATACTGCCTAATTTACAAACTTTGTGTATAATAGAATAATCTCAAAGAAATATTTTTATTTGAACACCCATGAAACATCTATGGAGGTAACTTATGGCTGCTTTTACTCCTGTTACAGGAATCATTACAAATATCGAATATCTCAGAGGAACCGGCAATCCGGTCAATGACTGTACGATCCTATTTACATTGGAAGGAGAAAATCCGGCCGGAGCATTTCAGGTGCAGCTTCCTGCAAATGCATATGTCTTAAATCTTCATCCATTCCAGGCAGGCGACCGTGCAACATTCTTTTATGATGCAAATGCTCCGATGGTGCTGATCTATCCGCCTCGTTATACAGCCGTGGCCGGCGCATATGTTCCCCACGGAACCTCCGCAATGCTGGATCAGTTCCACGATGATCTGTCCACATCCGACCGTTCTCTGAAACTAAATCTTGCATGGAACACTCCGATCACCCTTCCGAACGGCCAGCCGTTTCAAGGAGATCTTTCGAATCGTCTGCTTCTTGTTCTTTACAGCATGACCACAAGGAGTATTCCGCCTCAGACTACTCCGGAACAAGTCGTTGTCTTCTGCCAATATTAATAATAAAAACCTCGCAGCGCAGCATCCTGTACATCCGGACGCTCTCTGCGAGGTTTTCACTTCTTATTAAATATCTTTCCGAAGATAATCTAAAATCTCTGATGCATTCGTATCCGGTTTTACCTTCGACATCGCCTTCTCGATCATGCCATTTTCGTCGATAATATAAGTCGTCCTGACAACACCCATAGATACCTTGCCATACAGCTTCTTCTCTTTCCACACATCATAAGCCTGAATCGCCTGTAATTCCGGATCGGCCAGTAAAATAAACGGAAGATCGTATTTCGCTGCAAAGTTTGCGTGCGACTTCACGCTGTCTTTACTGATTCCGATTACCTGAACACCCAGATCTT
>JAFOCX010000083.1 GCA_017380975.1 Lachnospiraceae bacterium | reverse complement strand
CAGAGGATATTCCTTTTTCATGTCGTCCAGTTCCGAGATCATATACTGGATCTTAAATCCATAGTTTTCATACTCTAATTCCGAGATCGTAAATGGATGTTCCTCCATAACCAGAACCTGCCGGTTTCCTTTTTGAAATCTCGGATAGGTACCTGTATAACCGTCGGAGATCATTTTCTCCGGAATTTCTGAGCGTTTCCGCCGGATCGTCTCATGGAGTCCGTCGGCATATTCACGTTCCGGATATGCAGATGCAGCCTCTTCCACTTTTTGAAAGATCAATTCATACAGTCCATTTCTCTTCGGGCTTTGCATCGCATTGGCCAGCTGACGCACCATTTGTGATTTGAACGGATTCAGCTCATACAGTTTTAACAGTCGCACGAATTCTCGATCTCCTGCTTCCTCCGCCAGCGCTCTCATGCACTCCAGTCCTTCGTTTGTCTCGTCGTAATAAGAGTCCAATGATTCATGGATCGGTGAATAATAACGAAACGGTGCAAATTCCATCAACGGCATCAAGGCCTGTTCGTTTTCATTGCAGACTTCTTCTCCCAAATAACGGAATTTGTCGTAAATGGTTCCGGTGATATAAACCAGTCGTCTCCAATGCTCTTCACCTTCAACCCAGAAATGACCGATCTGGTCATAGCGATAGCATTTCTGTTCACAGAAGCTTTCTTCATACCAAATGGAAAACACGGAACTTTCTCCCTGACGAAAGAATGCAGCCGGTCCCTTATCCGTATCCAAAAGCTCCACTGAAATCTCCGCTTCAGACTTCGGATCATAAACACCGGTCATCGTTCCGTTTTTCAGGATCAGATAACACTCTACTGCATCATTCATCATATACGGAATGTAAAACTCCTGCTTTCCGTTCGGTAATTCTGTTTTATGTAATTCGAATGCATCGCAAGATACAATTTCATCCAAATACTGTCCAAGTTCTGCTTTGTCTATACGCCACATCGTTCTTCTCCGGTCGTTCTTCCTTTTCTTTCTAATCCTGTCTTACTCGTCAAACTCCACGGTCACATAATAACCGCGGTCATTCTGGATGATCGATTTCACGACACCCTGACGGCTTTTCAAACGTTCATTAAACTTAAATAATCCGGACATTGCCACTGCCGGCTCGATCATATAATTGACATTGATCGGTGTCACAGACTCACTGACATCCACAGTCTGTCCCTCTTCCACAAGACCCGGGCGCTCCATCTTAAACACTACTTCTCTCATAACTTATCACCACTTGTTGCAATCGTGTGCTCTTTATTTAAAGAATAAAAATATGACTGGAGGCGAATGCTTACGACTCCAGTCAAACTTCATTTCTTATTTGCCTTCGTAAATAATTGCGGATTCTACATCGTAACCTTCCAGTTTCTTTCTGCCTTCCAGTCCTGCAAGCTCCATTACGAAACAGATCTTCACAACTTCGCCGCCAAGTTCTTCCACAAGTTTTGCGATCGCTTCTACAGTACCGCCTGTTGCGATCAGGTCGTCGATGATAACAACCTTCTGACCCGGTTTGATGGCATCCTTATGAAGCTCGATCGTTCCTTTGCCATATTCCAGTTCGTACTCTCTGGATACAGTCTCTCTCGGAAGTTTGCCCGGTTTTCTGGCCGGAACGAAAGATTTGTGAAGCTCGTAAGCAACCGGTGTACCGAAGATAAATCCACGGGACTCTGCGCCTACAACCACGTCAAAATCAATATCCTTTACCATATCGATCAGCTGATCGATCGCAAGATGAAGACCATCTGCATCCTGTAAAATGGAAGTAACATCACGGAAAATAATTCCCGGTTCCGGGAAATCCGGAATGCTGATTACGTACTCTTCTAACTTTTTCATATTTGTAAATCCGTCCTTTCCAAAGATGTTTTCATCATATCATAAATGCACTTCTATGTCCACCTCGACGATGTGCATATTCCTGAATTCTGCCGGACCATCATCTTCTCTTAGATCTCAGTAAAGCAATTTCTTTTGCATATCCGTCCAGTTCATTTGGTGTTTCCAGACAGAACGGAAGATCTTTCAATGCCGGATGATTGATCATCCGGATCATCGCTTCCAGACCGATCTGTCCTTCCCCGATCTTTGCGTGACGATCCTTTTTTGCCCCGCGCAGATTCAAACTGTCATTCAGATGAATGGCCTTCAATCGATCCAGCCCGATCACTCTGTCAAATTCATTTAAAACTCCGTCCAGATCATTTACGATATCATAACCGCCGTCCCACACATGGCAGGTATCCAGGCATACTCCGATTTTATCGGAAAGTTCCACCCGGTCAATGATCTCGCGAAGTTCCTCAAAAGTTCCTCCGACCTCACTACCCTTTCCTGCCATTGTTTCCAGCAGTACAGTTGTAGTATGGTCCGGAGTCAGAATCCCATTCAGCATTTCCGAGATCAGCCGGATCCCGACCTCTGTTCCCTGTTTCACATGACTGCCCGGATGGAAATTATAGTAGATTTCTGCCGGAGTCAGTCCATTGCTCTCTGCGACCATCCGTATTTTTCCCAGACGTTCCAAATCCTCTCGCATAGTTCTCCAGGCAAAATCACGCACGCTTTCATCTGCGGAACAGCCATTTAATGTATAAGGCGCATGGGCAACCAGCGGACCGATCCCCAACTCTTCCTTGTTTCTTAAAAACGCTTCTAAATCTGCATCATCCAGTGCTTTTGCATTTCCGCCGCGAGGATTTCTTGTAAAAAACTGGAATGCAGTCGCTCCAATCTTTTCCGCTTCCTTCACCATCAGAAGATAGCCCTTGGCACAGGATAAATGACACCCGATATAAAACATCCGATTCTCCTATTTCTTTTCATTTTTCACCGGATTCAGGCAATAGACTGCACAGCGAATGATCACAAAGGATACTACACTCTGCACTGCAAGGCTGATCGGAATCCAGTATTTTAACAGAACGCTTCCTGTATTGCTCCCGAAAAAGCTTCGGATCGAGATTATACTCGCGCCGCCGGAAACCTGATTTCCCAGAATCTCTGCAAATGTAGCCACCGGATTGAAAAGCAGGGCCCACACCGCCATTCCGGTATCCGCCATCGGGCGTTCCATTCCCGGCTGGAGCACCATGTTACTGATGTAAATCTGATCCATATTCAGCAGAAAAATATTCAGCATGTATGTACCCACAACGATAAACAACAAAACTCCGTAAGTACAAACGTTGGAAAACGTGGATCTGCGAAGCAGTGAGGAAAACAAGATTCCGATCCCGCCCGCATAAAACGCAACAATGGTAAAACAGATCAGCAGCAGTCCCAAATCCCTGAAATCCACACTTCCGTATACAAATGTCAACAGCACGATCGGAAGGCTGGACGCCACCAAGATCAGCAGCTGTTCCACTGCAGAAAACAATTTTCCCATGATAATGTCATTTGGAGACATTTTTGTGGTAAACAGCAGTTCCAGCGTCTGGCGCTCCCTCTCTCCGCTGATGCTTCCGGATGTGAGTGCCGGCATGATGAACATCAGCAGTAAAAATTCCAGCGTTGCAACAAATGCATACAGATCCAAAAATGTCGAATACTGGATCATAGAAGTCGTGCGCACCTGTGCAACCGTCTGATACATATTTAGCAGGGCTGTCAACGCAAGAATACCGTTGAATGCAAAGATGATCAGCGGCATACGAAGACTTCTGGAACGCACGGTGGTCTCTCTCTTATAAACCGGATTACTCTTCACTGGTCAGCACCACCTTTCCTTTTTCACGGTTCGTGATCTGCATGAAAATGCTCTCCAGATCTCCCTGCTCGCGGATAAACCCGCTGACCGGAATTCCTCCATCCACCAGTCTCTTTAACAAGTACGCTTCTGCCTCATAGTCTCCATGAAACTGTACCATAATATCCTCTTCACGGATGGAAATGGTCTTCACTGCCGGATCCTGTCTGAGAAGGCGGATCGCTTCCTCTCTCCGGTCATAAACTTTGATCAGCAGCGGATTGGAATCATTTACCTTCTGCAAGATTTCCCACATGCTTCCGGATAACACGATCTTTCCTGCATCAATGATTCCGATATCGGTACACATCTGCGATAGTTCCGAAAGGATATGAGAACTTACCAGAATGGTCTTTCCTTCTGCACAAAGTTCTTTCAGGACTTCTTTAAATTCCATGCGGTTTCTCGGATCCATTCCGGATGTCGGTTCATCCAGAACCAAAAATTTCGGATCATGGATCAGCGCCCTCGCAAGGCAGAGTCTCTGTTTCATACCTCGTGACAGACTGTCTACAAACGCATCCGCACGGTCATCCAGACGGACCTGCTCCAAAAGCTCTGTACAGCGTTTTCTGGCAACCAGTCCGGACATCCCGTAACAGGAAGCAAAAAATTCCATGTATTCCCAGACTTTCAGGTTGTCATACATACCAAATTCATCCGGAACATAACCAAATTCTGTTTTTACTTCTTCTCTGTATTTCAGGGCATCTCTTCCAGCCAGCTCTACCGTTCCTTCATCCGGAAGCAGTAAGCCTGTCACAATACGGATCGCCGTTGTCTTTCCTGCACCGTTCGGTCCCACAAAGCCATAGAGAGCCCCCTCTTCAATTTCCATATCCAGACCATTCAGGGCCTGAAAATTACCGAATTTCTTCTTAAGTCCATGGATTTTCAGCATTAGCCTTCCCTCCCTGTTACCATAAGATGTGGAAGCAGCAGCGTATTTCCCGCTGATCCATGTTCTCCGGATGTATATTTTACCATCAAACTGTTCTTCTGGGACAAGTACGGGCGAAGCTCATCCACGGAAAAATGAATGCCTGACAGATCCACCTGTTCATACACATGTGTCATCTGATTGTAAAAATATGCTGCACCGTCAAATTTCTTCAGATAATAATACTCCGGTTTTTGCAGGAATTCCTCGGATACCGGGAAGAATGAAACCTGTTCCACATTGAGATCATCTCCCAGGAAATACTCGATCGCGATCGGTTCTGTTCCGTACATGGAAAGTGCGTCACCATACATTGCTCCGCTTCCCGATGTAATCTCCGGATCATTCTTTAATACACTTCGATATACCACTTCTTCCTCTCCGGAAGTAACAGAAATCTTTGCAGAATACAAGGTTACACCGTCCGCAGACTGATCCTTGATCGAACCTTCTTTCAAGATTCCTCCGTCCGGACCGATCGCCACCAGACGTGCTTCTGAAGTGTAGTCATAAAATGTTTGTCCAAGATAATGCGAGTACAGGTTTCCTCTGCTTTGATCCTCCAGATATTCACTGTCGGAAAGTTCCTCCTCTGCATCAGAACCGACAATCGCAGCGGCTGCCACGTAAGACATACCAACCGGCCAGGTCAATAACTCCTGTTCATCGAAGGTCAAAACAGCTCCGGACTCCAGATTTCCGATCGGGTACATCTGGCCAAACAAGATCAAAGCCGCATCTTCAAGTGCAAATGGCAGATGGTTTTCGATGGTTCCGGATATCGTTCCGTCATACCACACGATCTTTCCGGAAATATTTCCCTGTGAAGTCAGATCTCCGGTCTTGGCCACTTTAAAAAATCTGGGTTCAAATGCCTTTGATCTCTTTGCCGAAACAGAAGTTCCCTGAAGATCCTCTCGAATCTTCACACTTCCCTCTTTTACCGGACGGAAATCATCTGCGGACTGCTCATTATACCGACTGCTTCTTGTTAATGTTGTCACATCATAAACCGCCGGAATGCTCATGGCAAGAGCACGGTTGTCCGGTGTCTGCACACTCATATACGAAGTTTCTTCTATCTGAACTCCATCCAGTTCCAGAACGGTTGCTACATGAAAGAACTGATCGGTAAATCTCGTTCCCACACCCAGCATGTAAACAACGCAGGAAACTGCCATCGAAGCGACCAGCACCGTTGTTCCGTAAAGACGACTGGCATCCTTTTTCTTTAAAACCACATAGAGTCCCGGACCGACCAGAATAATATAGATCATGACTACGATCGTATATACTCCTAAATTCGGAAGACGATCTGCACTTCCGGTATTGACCAGACTGTATGCGTTCCAGTATTCTTCATCAGAACCATAAGAACTGTAATAATATAAATCGGAAATCTCATCTTCTCCAAGTACCTTTGTCAACATCTGCACCAGGTAATTGGGATTCTTTTCCACAAATTCTGCGATCTCATCCAGACAATAGTTGTAAATACCAATCTGTCCGCTGCCTCGTTTGACCATTGTCAGCAATGGATTTCCGTCACTTTCTTCGATTACGGAACCGTCAGGAATCGTCAGTTCTGCATACGCCATGTTTACTTCTGCATCTCCCGGCGCTTTTTCTGCATACTCTGTTCCGAGGTTCACATTTTCATAAAAGATTCCACCAATCGGAAGCTCGATCAGCTCCTCCGACAATACACCCAGTGTACTGTAGACAGTCGCTCCGGTACCGATCAGCAGTGTTCCTCCTTGTTCCACCCATGTCTGTATGGAGTCAAGCTGAGTCTCTGAAAGCCGGTCTGTCTCGTAATGGCTGATCACCAGAAGATCCAAAAGCTCCAGTCCTTTGGCATCCTCCGGAACCATAGTTTCATCCAGCACGATGGTCTCTGACTGCACCATTCCGTAATCCAGACTGATACCGTCAAAATAAGACAGCTGCTCTGCACGGTCAGAAAGGATACCGATCAGTAAACGGCCGGTATTAACGGAAGCATCAAATTTCATGGTCTGCGTTGACACAATCTGTCCATTCAGTTCTTTTAACATTACATGAATGTCACTGCTTCGCTGTCCGAGCGGAACATACAGATCCAGCACCTTTGTCTCCGCCGGAGCAATTTCTACCGGATACTGGTATTCATAGATTTCTTCTCCTTCTTCTGTTCCGTTTTCCAGTGTCTGAATCGCGAGGATTCCGTTAAACGTTACAGACGACTGGCCATACAGGCTCACGGAAATGGGAACATGGACGCCCATCTTCCCGACTTCTCCATAAATAGAAGAGACCTCCATAGATACAGGAGGTCCGTCCTTTGCAGCTGCAAACCCGGTCAGGCTGCAGCAAAAAAGCGTAAGAATCAGTGAAAAGATCACTGCATAGTTTCGTTTACTCATGTTTTTCATCCTATCGCTCTGAAATTCTCCCTGTTTACGTCAAAATTTACTTGTAATTTTACCGTAAAGACGGTTCCGTTCAGGTCACTGGCAACGGTGATCGTTCCGCCGTGCATATCCACAATATTCTTCGCAATGGCAAGTCCCAGACCGGTTCCGCCTGTCTGTGTCGAACGTGACTGCTCGACCCGGTAGAACTTGTTGAAAATAAACGGAAGCTCATCCGCCGGGATCACATGTCCATAGTTTGTGACAGAAATCGTAACGATCTCTTCTTCCGCAAATACATTGACCAGAACTTTCTTACCGTCTGCGCCGTACTTGATCGCATTGTTGATCAGGTTATCAAACAATCTGGCCAGCAGATTTCCGTCTGCCGTGATCGTTTTGGCAGGAACATTGCTGATCAGTTCATATACCAGTTCTTTGTCCGCAAAACTCGGATAAAATTCTTCCAGCAGCTGTCCCAGAAGTTTTACAATGTCTACGGTTCCCACATTCATGGACACCTTACCGACTTTTGTAAATCCAAACAGATCCTCGATCAGTTTTTCCAGACGTTTCGCTTTTGTATACACGATTTCAATATACTTCTGCTGCATTTCCTGCGGAAGCGGAATTCCCTTTGAAAGCAGCTCCAGATATCCGATGATCGATGTCAGAGGCGTTCTGAGATCGTGAGCCACGTTGGTGATCAGCTCATTTTTTGTACGCTCAGACTCTCTCTCCTTGTCCATCAGTTCGCGGATCTCTTCTTCCATGCGGTTCAGGTTGGCTGCGATCATAGAGAACTCATCATCACCCAGAACCTCGATCTCCGTATTCAGGTCACCTTCGGAAATATTTTGTACCGCATTGGCGATCTTTCCGATATATTTCAAAGACCTCCTCTGAAGAAGAAGGAACGTGAAAGAGCAGATCATAATTCCGAACAGCACATAAAGGATCGTTGTGACCGTTCCCATCCGGAAGATCATCGTAAACGGAGCCAGACTGCTTCCTGATTCCACCAGGTATGTAACAAGCATATCAATATTGGTTATTAAGAACACTTCGATCAGACAGGCAATCAGGGTACTGTACAGCATGTTTGAGATTACCTGCGTATAGAAGCGTCCGCCGATATTATTTTTCAATTTTGTATCCTACTCCCCATACTGTCGTGATGATCTTGTTCTGTCTGGAATCTTCCTTCATCTTTCCACGAAGACGGCGGATATGTACCATAACTGTGTTGTTGGCCTCGTACACTTTTTCATTCCACACTTTTTCAAAAATCTCATCGGTGCTGAACACACGTCCCGGATTGGATGCCAGCAGGTAAAGAATCTCAAATTCGATCGGTGTCAGCTTGATCTCCTCTCCGTAAACCACTACTTTGTGATTGTCTTTGTTGATGGAAAGGCCGCGGATATTGATCTCATTTTTCGCTGCCTGCACCTGGTTGCTGTTCGGATTTAACTGTGTGTATCGTCTCAGCTGAGATTTCACGCGGGCAGTCAGTTCCAGCGGATTGAACGGTTTTACCATGTAGTCATCCGCACCGGTTCCAAGTCCCAGGATCTTATCCAGATCCGTCGATTTTGCACTGACCATAATGATCGGAATGTTGCTGGTCTCACGGATCCTTCTGCACATCTCCATACCGTCCATACCCGGCATCATAATATCAAGAAGCACTAAATGGATGTCTTCTTTTTCGATCAGCTCCAGTCCGTCCAGAGCGTTGTTTGCTTTAAATACTTTATAGCCGTCACTGACAAGATAGATTTCTACCAGGTCGGCAATTTCTTTCTCATCGTCTACCACAAGAATATTAATCTGATCCATAACGGTCCTCCTTGTTTCTTCTAAATGTATGGGCGAAGTGCCCCTATCTTGTCATAATCATACCATATTTCGACCGCATTTTCCTTACTTTTTTATAAATAATTCGCGGAAGTTTCTGACAGTTTTCTTGACAAAAAATACGGTGCAGCAATCTTATTACCACACCGCATATATCATCATTGATCTATTCTTTACTCCACCACGATCTCTACCACATCGGATACGCTTCGTTTACTGTTGGTGTCGCCAAACACCACCAGGCGGAGTTCATTTTCTTCATCAAACAGCAAAAATGCTTTCGTTTCGTCTTTCACTTCTTCTGCTGAAAGTTCTGCAGTGTAAGCATCGTCGGAAACCACTTTTACAAACGCATACTCTGCGATCTGCGCCTGCGCAATCACATCCTTGATCGCAATTCCAAGTCCGTTTACCGGAATTTCCTCGCCTTTTCCATTCACACGGACTCCGCTGACCTGGGTTTGCTCAAATTTGGAAGGATTTAACATAACTGTTTTCGTTCCATTTGTTACACGAAGCGATCCCTCTATCACTTCTTCTCTCTGCTCAAAATAAACTATTGCTGCAATGATGGCAAGTACCACCATGATCAATGCAAAAATTTTGACTCTATGTTTTTTCATATTTCGTTCCTTTCGTTTATTCATGATTATAGTTTTATTTATTTTGTGTCACAACCTATCGGGATAAACCTGCACGCTGCATTTTTCCTGCAACTATGGATCCTAAATATCCATATATCGTCCCGCTGACTGCCGACACGCATAAATACAGAAGCAAAACCGGTCCCCACAATCGGAACACAATGACATTGGCTGTCACGGAAGCCATGACTGCTGCCAAAGCATTAGAAAATACCATCCGTTCTGTTCGGTCTAATCCAAATCGATGGCTAAGACCATAAACAAGATCGATGGCCACTCCCGGCATAAAATAGCCGAGCGGTGCCAAAAGCCCCATACTTCCGATCCTTCCAAGACACAATGCCAGAAATCCCTGCACGGCTCCCATCAGGGCACCGCAGTGATTCCACGCACCGATTCGTTTCCCGCCGCCGCGCACCACTTCCGTCGCCACCACCAGAAACATAATGGAAAATCCGGTGCTGATCCCGCCCGGGATATGGAGCGACTCCGTGATCACATTGGCCAGCGGATTGATTAATTTTTTCGTGAATAAACCAAGGACACAACATAAAGCCATGAAATTCAGATTTGCTAATCTGGACTGTCTCATACTTGAACTCCTTCTCAACATGGAAAGCATATCCGTTTCCAGACATACTCCGGCAGGCTTTCCCCGCGGTCGCTCTCCTTGCGCGGTCACGGTGCAGGTGTCCGACTCTGCACCGTAAACCGGCGTTTAGGGGATAACGACTCGAAATTCGTTATTATTTTCATGGTTTCATTAAATTATGATAATCTTCCGGCGTATTAATATTCGCCAGCTGGCGTGTTCTCGCAGGCGAATCGACGGTCACATATTTCACGCGCAATTGCTTCAGAGCTGCCATGACCCGGTTCCGGTCGGACAGAATCTGCTCTTCAAGCACAGGAAGCACTGATTTTCGATAAACTCCACAAAGAGGATGGATCTTTCCGCCCTCCCCGACAGAAATCACCACATCATACGCATCCACACGTTTTTCATCGACATCTGTTTCCTGCATCCATGCACAAAGTTCCCGCACCAGTTCGCTCTCGATCAGAGGCATATCGCAGGTCACCACAAACAGCGCGTCTGACCGACAGGCGGAGAGCGCCGCATGGAGCCCTCCGATCGGACCGTGATCCGGATAAAGATCCGGGATCACCGTCCACCCACGTTCTACTTTACCTTCCAGTCCGCTGTTATTGCCTCGCGCGATGATCCGCTCGTCGAACCAAGACAGTTCTTCTGCAATCTGCGTGATAAATTGTTTTCCTTCGAATTCCAAAAGAGCCTTGTCCGTTCCCATTCTGGAACTTTTTCCGCCCGCCAAGATCGCACACCCAATCTTCATCTGATTATTTTCTCTCCACTTTTAACGCCATAATGGCAAAATTTAAAAGCACGTAACCTACGATCATGGATGTCAGATAAATCTGGAATCCGCTGATCTGTGTTACAACGTTTGCAAGTCCCGCATTACCGATTCCGTTCAGGTATCCTGCCATCTTTGTGCTGGCTACGATACCGATGGCCATCGGGAATGTCATTCCTGCAAATCCCGGAGCAAACGGGAATGCGAAGAATTTCGGAAGCTTGATGATAATGAATGCCAGAGATGCCAGTACACATGCGTAAAGCACATACAGAAGCATCTGGTTCGGCTCTTTGATCACGTTCAGGTAGCTGACAACGCAGAGACTGCACGGAGCCAGAACAACTGCCATTGTGTGATAAACCGGAGCCTTCACTTCTACCTTCATCAGTCTCCAGATCATGATCGGGATAATGATAAAGTAAATGATGATACCGTAATATACGATGTACTTTAAGATTCCTGCCGCATTCATGGCACCGCCGACTACACAGCTTACCATGATACCATTATACGTCACAAACCAGCTTGGCACAAATGTATTTATATCTCTTTTTGCAATTACATTGCGGTATGTAAAGATCAGGATATGAATCGCATGGATTACGATCGCAGCTGCCCACATACCTTTGCCAAGAGCCGGGATGAAATCAAAATAGTAGCTTCCGAGGATCATGGTTACCATCGTGAAACCTGCATACAGGCTGCACGGAACCACGGTCTCGTACTCTTTTTTACAAACCTGCGGGAATTTTACGATCTTTATGATATACAGTAACATAATGATCGTTGCCGCCCACATAGTGATGTGACGGATCCACGGGTATCCCATTCCTGAAAATACATTGGATAATGTCAGTGCACCGACAAATGTCGGAAGTACCGGTACCGGCATTCTTTCCAATCGGTTCATAAATTATACCTCCTCGTAATAGTACTCGAAGTTCTCATCAATATGGAAGAAGTCAGAGTAATCCACATCGAAAATCGGCTTCTTAACTTTTGTAACATCGATCTTGCGGGCGATCAGCTGCTGTAAGATGCCGCCGTATGCCAGATCTCCCTGTAAGATCGCGCCTGTGATCTTACCGTTCTTATGCACAATCTTCTTATAGGAGTTCTTTGTCTCACGGATCTCCACGGAGTAAGAGTCATCTTCCGGATTCACGTTGCCAAGGGACATGCTTGGGATTCCAAGGAAGTTCATCGTAGACTTACTTGCGAAGAAATCTGTCATCTTTCTCGGAACGCCTGCCATGTTGCTGGCTGCAATGATACCTTCTTTTACAGCTACCGGCCAGATCGGGCTGAGACCGGAAACATCGCCTGCACCGTAAATATTTTCATCGCTTGTCTTTCCTGTCTCATCGTAAACAAGACCGAAACGGCTTGTCTCGATACCGGAACCTTCTAAGAATTCCACGTTGGAACGAACACCGGCTGTGATCACCACGTAATCACACGGGATCTCTGTACCGTCAGCCAGACGCATCGCAGTGATCTCACCATCTTCGTTGATAACTGCTTCGGAAACACCCACACCATAGTACTGTTTTACACCTTTGGCTGTAAATGCATCCTGGTATGTTTTTGCAGCGCGCTCATCCAGCTGTTTTACTAACAGCCAGTTTGCCATTTCTACCAGAGTCACATTCACACCAAGTTCTAACAGACCGCTGGTGCAGTCGAGACCAACGAGACCGCCGCCCATGACAAAGAAATTCTTTCTTGTCTTCGCCGCCTCTTTTAATGTCTCGATATCTTCTACATTTCGGAAACCAACCACGTTCTTTGCACCGATCAGGTTTTTGATCGGCGGGATGAAGGTATGGGAACCGGTTGCGATCAGAAGCTTGTCGTAGGAAACTTCGCTTCCGTCTTCCAGCTTCACGATCTTCTCTGCCGGATTCACTCCTGTGCATGCCACACCCTTGATCCACTGAACATTGTAAAGCTCTTCAAAGTTGCTCTCTACAAAATTCAGTCTCTCCAGGCTTCTCTCTCCGCCCAGATAACGGTGGAGAATGCAGCGGGAGTAAATATCTTTATCTTTGGAGATCAGAACGATCTCACAATTCTTGTCCAGTTTTCTCAGTTCGCGGATACCGCTGATACCTGCCGCGGAAGCACCAATTACTACATATTTCATCGTTACACCTCCTCAACGGTAATGGCCTGCATCGGACATTTCTCTACGCACATCGGATTGCCTTTTCCGTCTTCACTTCTGTGTACACACATGTTGCACTTCATGATCTCGGTCTGGTTGATGCTGTCATATTTGAGAATGCCGTACGGGCAGGACATGATGCACATATAGCAGCTTGCGCACTGCTCTTTGTCGTACTCTACATATCCGGTCTCCGGATTCTTTTTCATCGCGCCTGTCATGCATGTATACACACATTCCGGTCTGTCGCAGTGACGGCAGAAAATCGGTGCCGGTTTGATCTCACTGTCGATGGTTACACGGTTTCTTGCATCGCCACTTTCTGTTTCATGGCTGACTACACAGGCTGTTACGCAAGTCAGGCAGCCGATGCAGCGGCTTCTGTCAATTTTAATACGATACATAGACTACCTCCTTAGTTCTCAATTTTCTCGAAACGCACCGGTGTCGCTTTATAAGACGGCTCTTTGGAGTAGCTGTCATAAAGGGACGGAGTCAGTTTGTTACACTCAATGTAGTGGATCGGAGCATATAACTCTCCGTACTGCACGTTGTCCGTTACTTTTACTGCAAAGTCAGCATTCTGGCCGTTGACGGAATATACGCGGATCATATCCATTTCTTTCACGCCGTTTTCTTCCGCCATCTTTGTATTCATGTAGATATATGCTTTCTTGGAGGAAACATCTTCTACGAATTTTACTTCTTTTGTACGGCTCTGTGTATGCCACTGACCTACGCTGCCGCGGCCTGTATTCAGTACGATCGGGAATTCCTCTGTTGTCGGAAGCGGATTCTCACGAACTTCCTCAAACATGAACTGGGCTTTCTTGGACGGTGTGAAGAAGTTTCCGTCAGAGTAGAGTCTTCTCTGCTCTTCCTTATTTTCCTCTTCCTTGCCTGCCGGATACGGCCACTGGTAACCGTGGGAACCTTCCAACATTTCCCAAGTCAGTCCTGTAAAATCACACGGCATGTTTCTGGAACACTCGCGCATCAGGTTGAAGCAGTCCTTCGGAGTCTCCCAGCCGTTCAGTGCATCGCCCATACCGAGCGCTTTACCTACACCAAGCACTGCCTCATAGTCGGAGATCTCATTCTCACCGCGCTCTAATACCGGGCGCATTGCGGACATACGGCGCTCTAAGTTGATGTAAGTACCCTCTTTCTTCATACCAGGTACAACCGGGAAGAATACGGTACAATCTTCTGCACTCTCGATCGTGTCATAAATATCCTGAACCACGAACAGCTCCAGTTTCTTTGTTGCAGAAGCGAATGTCTCGTTGTTGGTCCAGCTGTGTCTCGGGTTTGTACACAGGATCCAAAGACCCTTGATCTCGCCTGCATTGATGCCTTCGATGATCTGGTTGTAAGTCTTGGTCGGTTTTTCTGCCAGCATGCTCTCATCTACGCCGAGAACATCAGCGATACGTGCTCTTCTTGCCGGGTTTGTGAAATCACCGCCGCCGAAGAATACTGCTGTATTGCTGTATGCACGGGAACCCATCGCATTACACTGACCTGTGATGGAGTTTGCACCTGTACCAGGTTTACCGATGTTTCCTGTCATAAGAGCCAGGTTGATGATCGCCTGAGCAGTACGAACTGCCTCGTAACCCTGGTTCACACCCATGGTCCACCAGAATGATACTTTCTTACCGTTGTGGATCAGTTCCACAAGTTCTAAGATCTGCTCTTTGGAAAGTCCTGTTCCTTCTACGCCGCGCTCTAATGTATAAGCTTTGACAAATTCCTTGAATTCTTCAAACTTCTCTGTATGCTCTGCGATGAATGTATGATCCAGATAATCTTTTTCGATCAGCTGGTTGGCGATTGTATAGAGAAGGAGCAGGTCGCTCTTCCATTTCAGACCGTACCAGTGATCTGCGTTCATAGCGGTCTCGGATCTTCTCGGATCGATCACGATCACTTTGTGACCCGGAACTTTGTTCTGGCGCACTCTGCCCCAGAGGATCGGATGTGCAACAACCGGGTTTGCACCGATGAAAATGATCGTATCGGATAATTCGAGATCCTGAAGGGTATAACCCGGAGCATCGAAACCATAGCTCTGCTTGTGAGCCACAACGGCTGTCGCCATGCAGAGACGAGTATTTCCGTCTACGTTGGTCTTTAAATAGTTACGCATTACATGGCCGAAGATCGCAAACTCTTCCATAGTAAGCTGACCGGTACTGATACCTGCTACGCTTTCCGGACCATATTTTGCCTGAATTTCTTTTAATTTATCTGCCACATGTTTGAAACCTTCATCCCAGGACACTTCCTTGAAGGAACCGTCTTCCTGACGGATCTTCGGAAGGCTGTTCGGTTTTACTGTGGTCTGCTGCTTATCTAAGGAAAGTCCTTTGATACAGCTGAAGCCGTTGTTGACAGGATAACCCGGTGTCGGAACTACCTTTACGATGCGGTTGTTCTCTACATAGAAATCCAGGTTACAGTCAAGGGCACAGTAATTGCAAGTTGATTGAATTTTCTTCATATGCCTTATTCTCTCCTATCGATCGAAATGAATGCCGCCCCAGTAAATATTATTCTTCATAATAGTCTCCGGCATAAGCTCAACGCCCTCAAGCGCCCACTTTTTGTACTCCTCAAATCCTACACGGTCAATGATATAACCGATGTGCTCTTTTCTGGCCGGAGCATCCGGAGAAATGTACTTATCAACAAATGCGTATGTGTTCTGAATGATCTTGATGATATTCTCTGCATCTGCCCAAACAAGGAAGTCCTCGCCGAGACGCGGATTTCTCTTACCTGTTCTGCCCATGATAGTCAGCTTGTAGTATTTTTTCTTGCTTCTTGTAAGAGCGCGAGTCGGGCACTTAGTTACACAAACGCCGCAGCCGATACACTTCTCTTCATCACGGATGATCTTATAGTTTTCCATACGAAGCGCATCCACGGAAAGGCTCTTACATCCCTTCATACAAGCCTGGCAGCTGATACAGCGGCTCGGATCATACTGCGGCATTGTCTGACCGATGATACCGAAGTCGTGCATTCTTGCCTTTGCACAGTCGTTGGAACAGCCTGTGAGCGCGATCTTGAAATGAAGATCATGCGGGAATACTGCTTTCTCGATCTTTTTTGCCAGTTCTGCTGTGTTGTAGTTCGCAAACGGACAAACATTGTTACCAATACATGCACTGATATTTCTGGTGCCGGATGCCGGATAACCGCAGCCCGGTTTCTCCTGGTTGATATCTAACATCTCGATGATCGGCTGTAATTTCTTGTTGATCTCATCCATATCTTCGAAACGGATGCCTTCAATCTCAAATCCCTGTCTTGTAGTCAGATGCACATATCCGTTACCGTAAGTCTGTGCGATCTCCTGCACCATGCCAAGGACTTCCGCATTGAGGTAACCGCCCGGAACACGGATTCTGGACGCTCCGATTCCACGCTGTTTGGATACACGGAACGCATTTTTCTTTAATTTCTTCGTATTAATATCCAATCCCATGTGATACCTCCTAGTCGATCAGTTCTTTACCGTCCACATAGTTAAATACCGGACCATCCAGGCAGATATATGTGGAACCAATCTTACAGTGACCGCATTTTCCGAGTCCGCAGCACATCTTTCTCTCGTTGGAGATCCAGATATTTTTCTCCGGAACACCAAGTTTCAGGATTTCCATAACGGTAAATTTGATCATGACCGGCGGGCCTACGCAGATAAATGCTGTGTTTTCAATATTTTCAAATTTCAGATCCGGAATGTATTTTGTAACCATTCCCTTCGGACCCTCATAATCATCCGGAGCAGTATCAACGGTCTGGATCACGTTGATATTCTTTTTCCAGAACTCGAAATCATTTTTGAAAAGAACGTCTTTCGGGGATTTGAAGCCTGCGATCACGGTTGTGCTCACTGCTTCGTCTGTATGATGAGCAAAGTAATCTACCACGCCGCGAACCGGAGAAAGACCGGTACCGCCGGCAACAACTACCAGCTCTTTTCCTTTATAATTCTCGATTTCAAAACCGTTTCCGTACGGTCCGCGGATAAAGAATTTGTCGCCAACATAATTTTCGAAAATCTCGTTGGTTACTTTACCTACACGACGGATCGTAAAATCAACGGTGCCTTCTCCGATACCGCTGACAGAGATCGGGGCTTCGCCATATTTCGGAATGGAAACTTCGAAGAACTGACCCGGTTTCGCCTCACCGTGAAACTCCATGCGGAAGGTGTATTCTAAATCTGTATGTTTAATTACTTCTTTGATGGTTGAAAGCTGTGGAACATAATGGTTGGTCATGATTCACTTTCCTCCTTTGCTAAACGGTTCACGCAGTTGGAGTAGGAAATGTACTCCGGACATACGTCGTCGCAGCGACCGCATCCAACGCACATCGGATAGCCGAAACGTTTCTCGAAATCGTAAATCTTGTGCATGACTTTGAAACGCATTCTGTCGCCCTGGCTCTTACGGAATCCGTGTCCGCCTGCCATCTCGGTGTAACCGTCGATCTGACAGGAAGCCCATACTCTGCGTCTCTCACCAACGTTTGCATTGTCACGGTAGAAAATATCCTGCATTGTGAAGCATGTACAAGTCGGGCATACAAAGTTGCAGCGTCCGCACTTGATACATCTTGCACCGTACTCCTGCCAGATCTCATCTGTGAAGCTGGCATTGGACAGATTCTTCGGAAGAGTCACTTTCTCTTTGTTTTCTGTCACGAAATCCGGTGTCACTTCAGCCACTTTGATTTCTTCTGTTGTCATAGCTTCCGCACAAACCTCTGCATTGAGCTGGCTGCACTTCACGTCCATGTATACAGTGTCCTGATCAACTTTTACATATGCATCATAATTGTCGGACTGATTGGTACCCATGCTCACGCAGAAACCGGATGCACATGTAGATTCACAGCCCATGAGAATGAATTTCGCACGCTCTCTCACTCTCGCATAGTAAAAATCCTCAACTCCATTCTGTAAATAAATCTGGTCCAGGCGTTTTACGGCATGAAGATCACAGGAACGAAGGAAAAT